>JAURQA010000212.1 GCA_030836345.1 Bacteroidota bacterium | reverse complement strand
ATTTACAATAAATCCACCGATACTGATATACATGCCCACTTCAGTTATACCTAAACCGTCCGAAAATTGACGTGCGGCCACAAAAACAAGAAATGGAATGGCACTCCATCCTATAATTCTCAAATAGCCTGGAGCAATGGCATTTATTTCTGAGACTTGTCCCAGCATTGCAAAGTTTGTAATGATTATTTCGTTTAATAAAACAATAAGAATAGCGGCAATAAATGAGAGCAGCAATCCTGCTTTGTAGGTAAATGGAGTATTATTTCTTTTACCCTCGCCGTCTTTTATACTAATGACCGTACTCATGCTAAACAACATCCCCATAAAAAACGCAATGAGTAGAAAAAATACATTATTAGCCATATTGGCGCTGGAAATATAGTCATCGCCCAATGGCCCAACCATAATAACATCCGTAACCCCTTGCAGCATCAAACCCAATTGACCCAATACCATTGGAATGGATAGCTTGATGGCGCGCTGCTTTAACTCTGATATAGCAAAGGGTTTTTTCAAAGGGCTGCAAAAATACATGTTTATACTTTGGAGAAGTGCATTATAAAAAGCAATTTTTACTGCTTGCTTATGCGTAATTTTGCAGCATAATGAAAGCCTACAAAGTAGATGTTCTATACGAAGACAATCACCTTTTAGCAGTGAATAAACCCTGCGGAATGCCTGTGCAAGGAGATAAAAGTGGCGATTTTCATGTGGTTCAATGGGCCGAGGAATACATTGTAAAAAAATACAACAAACCAGGAAAAGCATTTGTTGGATTGGTTCATCGGATCGACAGACCGGTGAGTGGCGTGGTTTTATTAGCTAAAACAAGCAAGGGCCTCACGCGCATGAACGAGCAGTTTAAAAACAAGGAAGTTAAAAAGCTATATCATGTTTTAGCCACGGATAAACTAACAGCAGAAAGTGGCACGCTCACCCATTACCTAGGGAAGGATAGCAATACCAATAGAGCGCTCACCTACAACAAACCCAAAGGAAAAACTAAAGAGAGCATCCTTCATTTTCAAATTCTACGAAGCATTGGAAAGCATAGTTTGTATGAAGTAAAAACAGAAACGGGGCGCTTTCATCAAATACGCGCTCAGTTTGCAAAAATTGGGGCTCCCCTGGCAGGAGATGTAAAATATGGAGCACCACATCCACTCAAAGATCGAAGCGTTGGTTTACATGCCAAAAGCCTATCGTTTGCACATCCCGTAACCAAAGAGAAAATAAACCTCACAGCACCTTATCCAAAATCAAATTATTGGTTAGAGTTTAAAAACTCTGTGGGCTAAATCGAGACTTTTCTACACTTACAAATAGGACTCTTAAAGGGTCAAGTGAATGCTCGGATCCCAAAAAACATTATCCCAGTTCTGAATTTGATCTTCAACCACACAAATTCCTTCTTCTTCCAACTTATTTTGCATGCGTTCTGGCGGGTTAAAATGGGCCTTTCCGGTAAGTAACCCGTTTCTATTCACTACTCGGTGAGCGGGTACCGAAGGAATAACTGCATGTGAAGTATTCATTGCATAGCCAACCAATCGACTGCTTCGGGCAGCTCCCAAGTATTTAGCAATAGCACCATAACTGGTTGCCCTTCCTTTTGGGATTAAACGGACCACATCAAACACATCGCTATAAAATTTATTCATCAACTGCTTACAACCTTTTTGGAATAATATTTGTCTTACTTTTGCGAAAGTAATATGAAATTAACCAATTTAAAATTATTGAGTATAGGTCTTTGCATTTTAGCAGCCAGCACAGTTAAAGCACAACTCATTGACTATAAAAGACCAACTCCATACAAAGCCCCCTCAACGGTAAAAAAAATGAATTCTGTTGGAGTGTATCCAAATTTAAAAGACACTGCTAGTTGGAACGGTCAACAAGAAGGAAAATACTCATTAAAATTTAAAATTAATGGATTAAACCCAGGCGATGAGGTATATTTAGCTGACAATTATAATGGCAGTAAATACTTAAGAGACACCGCCAAGGTGAACCAAAAAGGGATTGCTACTTTTGAGGGTGATTTTAAACTACAAAGAGGCTTGTATCTCTTCGTTTTTCCTAAGAAACAGGGTTATTTTGAGTTTATTGTTTCGGATGATTTAGACTTTCAAATAGAGACAGATACGAGTTATTATGAAAATGACTTTTACTCCAAAATGGTGGTTAAAGGTTCCGAAGAAAACACCTCATTCATGGACTATCAAATAAATAAAATAGAGGTAGCAAAAGGCTTAATGAGCCTAGATAGAGAATTGAAAGATTCGACTATATCAAGTACGAAAAGAGCAGCACTTGATGCGAAGAAAAAAACGATCATAATAAAAAAGAATAATCTTGATAGAGCCTATATCAATGAAAATCCCAGCCATCTGCTCAGCCGGTTTTTAACAGCTGTGATAGATATAGACGTTCCCAAAGAACTGCCCTTAGATAAAGAAGGTAAAGCCGATAGTTCCTACCCATATACCTACTACAGAAACCACTATTTTGACAATGTTGATTTTGGTGAGGATGGCTTGATGAGAATGCCTTTTCATATTATTAAACAAAAACTTGATTTTTATTGGGACAAAGTTCAAGTGCTACAACCTGACAGCGCTTACCGCGCGGCAAGCAAAATTATTAAAATGGCAGATCAAACGGTTGACTTAGAACGATTTTTGATTTGGTACCACATTAACAAGTTTGAAACCTCAAACATTATGGGATTGGATAAGACCTTTTGCATGCTTGGGAGAGAAACCTACATGGCAGGCAAAGCTTGGTGGGCGGATAGTGCAACGATTGGAAGCATTTCCAAAAATATTAGTCAAAGAGAAGGTTCCGTCATTGGAACTAAAGCAGCAGATTTGATGCTACAAACCTTTGATACGGAACGTGCTGCAAGTCAAAAAACGCCATGGGTGCGATTGAATGACATTAAAGCCAAGTATAAAATAATGATTTTTTGGGATCCTACTTGCGGTCATTGCCGTGAGGTGGTGCCTAAGTTGGCTAAATTATATAATAAAAATACGGATAAGGGTTGGGTAGTTATTGGGCTAACACAATCCGACAAGAAAAAAGAGTTTGACGAATTTATGGACGCGCATCCTGAAGTTAAAAACTGGATACACCTCGATAGAAGTGCGGCACCATCTGATGCATATGCCCGAAATCTAAAACAATACTACGTTATTGCCAGTCCAACCATATTTGTTTTAGATGAAAACAATATCATTCAAGCCAATAGAATGGATGTGGAAAAATTGGATGAATTCATCAAACAGTTGGACCGAATTAAGGACTTAAAATAATCCTCCAAAATGGATACTTTAGATAAATAAGCATCCGATTCAGATTTAAAGACGAGGTGTTTTATCGATTGATTCTCCGATAAGCCTCTTTGGTATCTCTCCACAAGGTTCCTGTATAAAGTGTGAAGCCCAATGACCAATATGGGGAGGAATAATCAGACCCTTGGTATAAAGACCAGCGGTATCCTAGAGAACCTGCCATACCTAAATACCTTAGAAAACGCACCGTCCCTCCTATCCCAATTTCCACAGGGACAAAAGCTTCTGATGTATTTTTCTTATTTCCTGATAGTATTTCTGTTTTCTCAATGGTTTTTGACCCTATACCAATGGAAACAGGAACAAAAACATCGTATCGCCAATTATCTGCCAAATAATATTCGATGGTAGTGGCAATGTACCCAAAATTAATGGATGTGGTATCTTTTTGGGTTCTTGAAAAATAACTGGAAGAGTAAAGACCGGAATATAGAGCAACCTTATCGTAGGATAGACCAAAACGGAATCCCACCACTGGGGATGAAACACCATTGATATAAGCATTTTTCCCGTCCAAACTCAATAAAAAACGCCCATTGCGCTTATTCACGTAATATCTCAAAGTATCTATAGGGCTAAATGATTTTGATTTTGGCTTGGAAAATAATGTAGTATCTCCTCCTTGAGACCTTACAATATTTGCCATTAAAAAAACAGTAATGAAACCTATTGCCTTTCCAAAATGCATGAATGTCAAAGGTACAAAAGGGTAAAAGCGTGAAGGAATTGATTTACCCACAGCTATGCAATTTACCCACTCATTTTAACCCACCGCAATAATCGTAATCTCTACCAAAGCATCTTTTGGCAAACGAGAAACTTGAACCGTTTCTCTGGCCGGGAAATGATCTTTAAAGTAGGAGCTGTAGCATTGGTTCACAGCAGAAAAATCATCCATATCCTTCAAAAAAATACTGGTTTTAGCAATGTTTGCATAGTTCAAGCCTTTTACCGCAAGTAAAGCACCAATATTCTCCATGGCTTTTTTGGTTTGGCTTGCAGCATCGGTACCAATCATATCTCCACTCTGTGCATCCAATGCAATCATCCCAGAAAAATAATAGGTATTTGCAACCCTTACTGCTTGACTATAGGGCCCAATGGGCGCTGGAACTTCCTTACTAAAAATTATTTCTTTCTCCATGGTTTCTGTATTTTTGCTCGCATATGAAAATTGCAGTGATAGGCCAACCTTTGCAGCTCAAGAGTTTTGACAAGCTCAATCTTAGCTCCTCCTACGAGTTGGTGCAAGATACTGCAAATCTTAAAAATTACGATGTATTCATTGATTTGGATTTCGATAATTCGGATCGAACCATATTAGATTACGCTGATTGTACCGACACCTGGATATTACTCAATACAGTTAAAAGCCAACTAGAGGACGAATTTGCCAGTGTGGGTGCCAGCTATAATGGGGAGAAAATTATTGGAATAAACGCCATTCCTACATTTTTAGAACGAAGCACTTTGGAATACTGCAATCCTTTTAAAATAGACCTCGATAATTTTCCGCAAACATCCTTGGGCTGGGAAAGCATGGAATTGGTGGATAGTCGAGTGGGAATGATTACTCCAAGAATCATTTTTATGATTATTAATGAGGCCTACTTTACCGTACAAGAGGGAACAGCAACTAAAGCGGATATTGATACGGCAATGAAGCTGGGGACGGCCTACCCTATGGGTCCTTTTGAATGGTGTGAACGGGCCGGTTTAGAAAATGTATATGAAACCTTAGAAGCCATTTACGAAGACACTAAAGAAGAACGCTATAAAATTTGTCCACTGCTTAAGACTGAGTATTTAAGAAGCATGATTTAAGAGGTATTTGAGATTTGAGAATTTTTGAATCCTAACGCATTGGCTAAGCAAGAAATATCTGCTCATAGAAGGGCAAAAAAGAACAAAATTCAACCAATTACTTCGGTTACATAAGCATGCTTTTGCTGCAAGTTTAAAATGATTCATTTAGGAGTTCAAAACATACTACAAAAGTTTTTTGTATATTTGGAGATAGTATCAATAGTTTATCACTTTTTGACGGTAATAATTAACAAAAAAAAATGTTTAAAAGATTCAATCTCACGGACAAGTTGCTCCTATTAGCAGCTATTCTTTCATTGGTTTTTTCTGAAATTTTGTTTTTTCAGGGTAACGAAAATCAAGCTATTTTCATAGGTATTTGGGTCCCTTCAATACTCTGTTTCGGAATGTATCTAAAACTTATTAATAGAAATGACTGATTTAATTCCATATTTTGCAGGTTTCATTACCTTGTTATTTAGTGCCGGATTTATATCTGCCCTAATGATTGGTAAAAAAATTAACAACGAAAAGTAAAAGTACATTTTTCGACAGGATAAAGCCTGTAATTTTTTTTCAATTACTGTTCTGCATATGTAAGCCATTCCATGTTCTCTATTGAGAATGAAAGCAACTATTTATTAAAATCTAAAATGCCTAAAAGCCTTTCATCTTAGCCTTGGCATATTCTTTGTTTAATGTAGCGATCGCGCTCAAAGGAATTTCCTTAGGGCATTCTGCTGCGCAGGCTCCTGTATTACTACAAGCCCCAAACCCTTCGGCATCCATAGCATTAACCATAGCAACCACTCGTTTTTCACGCTCTGCTTTTCCTTGGGGCAAGGTGGCTAGCTGAGTTACTTTCGCTCCCACAAACAACATAGCACTGGCATTTTTACATGCACTTACACAAGCTCCACAACCAATGCAAGTAGCTGCTTCAAAAGCAGTATCTGCATCGTCCTTAGGAATTAACATGGCGTTTGCGTCTACTGCGTTTCCTGTATTTACACTAATATACCCCCCACTGGCAATGATCTTATCAAAAGAACTTCTGTTTACAGTTAGATCTTTAATTACTGGAAAGGCATCTGCTCTCCATGGTTCTACTACAACGGTGTCTCCATCGTTGAAGCTTCGCATGTGAAGTTGACAAGTAGTCACTGCTTTTTTAGGACCGTGTGGACGGCCATTGATGACCATGCTACACATTCCACAAATACCCTCTCTACAATCGTGGTCAAAGGCTACAGGTTCTTGTCCACTGTTGATTAATTGCTCGTTGAGCACATCAAACATTTCTAAGAAACTGCTGTCTGGACTAGTTTCAACTTTATATTCTTCAAAGCGCCCTGTAACCTCAGGATTGGCTTGTCGCCACACTTTTAAATTTATATTTAATACTTTTTCCATCTTCTAATATCTTATTTGTAGCTACGTTGAGCAATTTTAACGTTTTCGTATTCTAAATTTTCTTTGTGAAGTTCCCATTCTCCCTCTGCTTTTGACTCCCAACTGGCGACATACATGTACTTATCATCGTCTCTTTTGGCTTCTCCTTCTGGGGTTTGGAACTCTTCTCGGAAATGGCCTCCACAACTTTCTTCTCGGCTTAGTGCATCTACACACATCAATTCGCCTAATTCTAAGAAATCGGCCACTCTACCGGCTTTATCTAACTCTGGATTATATCCCTTGTCAGTTCCTGGAATTCGAACATCGCTCCAGAACTCGGCTCGTAGCGCTTTAATTTCTGCAATAGCATCTTTTAAATCTGGGGCATTACGCGCCATTCCGCATTTGTTCCACATAATCAAGCCCAATCGTCTATGAAAGCTTTCAACAGACTTGGTCCCTTTAATGCTCATCAATTTCTCGATTCTTGCAGCCACTTGTTTTTCCGCATTATCAAAAGATTCATGATTGGTAGAAATGGAAGCAGTGCTAATATCTTTACTTAAGTAAGAACCTAAAGTGTAGGGAATAACAAAATATCCATCGGCTAGGCCTTGCATAAGTGCAGAAGCACCTAGCCTATTTGCTCCATGATCACTAAAATTAGCTTCACCTAAGGCATATAAGCCTGGAACATTGGTTTGCAATTCATAATCTACCCAAAGACCACCCATGGTATAATGTACGGCAGGATATATTCTCATGGGAGTTTCATATGGATTCTCATCTGTTATTTGCTTGTACATATCAAACAAATTTCCATACTTTTCCTTTATAACATCCTTACCTAATGCAATAAGTGTATCGTCATCTGGATTAGCAATTCCCTTTTTTGTGGCTTCTGCTTTTCCATATTTATTCATTAGGTTATACTTAAAATCCAAGTATACGGCCATTTTACTTGGACCAACACCAAACCCCGCATCGCATCTTTCTTTGGCAGCTCTACTGGCTACATCTCTTGGCACTAAGTTACCAAAAGCTGGGTATCTTCTTTCTAAGTAATAATCTCTTTCGTCTTCTGGGATATCGTTAGGATTGCGATCGTCGCCTTCCTTTTTTGGTACCCAAATTCTACCATCATTTCGCAAACTCTCACTCATGAGGGTTAATTTACTTTGATGTTCTCCACTTACTGGGATACAAGTGGGATGAATTTGTGTAAAACAAGGATTAGCCATCATAGCACCTTGCTTATGCGCTTTCCAGGCAGCAGTAACATTACTCCCCATGGCATTTGTACTAAGGTAAAATACATTTCCATATCCACCGGTACATAATAATACGGCGTGTCCAAAATGACGTTCCAGCTCTCCAGTAATTAAATTCTTGGCAATAATTCCGCGAGCCACTCCGTCAATTTTCACTACATCCAGCATTTCGTGGCGAGCAAACATTTCTACATTCCCTAGGCCTATTTGCCTTTCCAATGAACTGTATGCACCTAAAAGCAATTGCTGACCAGTCTGACCTGCGGCATAAAAGGTACGTTGAACTTGCACCCCACCAAATGAACGGTTGCTTAAAGTCCCTCCATATTCCCTGGCAAATGGAACCCCTTGGGCCACACATTGATCAATAATATTAGTACTTACCTCAGCTAAACGATGAACATTTCCTTCGCGACTTCTATAATCACCACCTTTAATGGTATCATAAAATAAACGGTAGGTACTATCCCCATCATTCTGAT
>JAURQA010000211.1 GCA_030836345.1 Bacteroidota bacterium | reverse complement strand
TCTACTATAAGATTGCTTCGAATGGCCAAGTTTTCACATCTAAAAGTGGAGATACGGCCTATGCAGAATATGGCGCAATACCAAAGAAGACGGCTAAAAACGCCTTTAAAACCTTGGGAGATATGAAAGATAAGCGCATTAGTATGCCGGGGAATCTCAATTATTTCATCTTTAGGGCTGAAGGAGATTCTATGACCTCTTGGCTATGGAGTGATGATAAAAAGCCTTCTGTAGAGATTTCAGACATCTACACTTCGTTAAACGAGGCGATCTCTGCGATATCAACATTAAATAAATAAGAAATCTTTAATTTGGCCTTTATTGAAGGCCTCTTCCAGTTTTATTCAACTTACCTTCCTTTATCAAGCGAAGTTTAACAGGATCTAATATCCCATTAATAAACTTAGAACTAGAGGGAGAACTGTGGCTTTTAGCCAATTCAAGGTATTCGTTAATCGATACTTTAACAGGAATATTTTCAAAATACATAAATTCTGCCATAGCCATTTTCATGATGGTTAAATCTATAATAGAAATACGACTTACTTCCCAATTGGATGATGTGCTTGATATGAGCTCAATCAAGTCTTCGTTATGCGTTAAGGTCTCCTGAAATAATTGAATGCTAAATATAACCTCATCTTGAGATTTGGCTACTGGCTTTGCCACTTTAGCCCCGGAGAGATGAATGGATTTAATCACCTTATTGACTTCTCGCTGCAAGGTGGGTTCATCATCGTTCCAAACGCCATACAATTCCTCTAACCACTCATGAAACTCTTCACATTCAGCAAAAAGAAAGTCATAAAGGGTTTGAATTAATTCCATTTGTTGCTCCCAATTAGGTTCTTCAAATACGATGTAGTCTTTTATAAACTCTTGCTCTTGAATCTTAGACAACACACGATTCATGGCTATTTCATCGCTTCTCCAATTAATGGGTGAACCTTGAACAAAATCATGTGCTTTCTCAAAAAGAAACAGGGCCGGTTTATTATTCTTTAGCCAAGAATTGGTTCGTATCGTATTTTGATTTGGGCTGTATTTGCTTTTCTCAACCTCTATCGCATCCTCCATCGCATCGTTTAATGCAATTGGAAACTGAAGTAAAGCTAAATATACTTGATAGGTGTCTTGGAATGATTTAAATAAAGATTCTCTAATGTCTTTATCAAACTCTTTTGGAGTGCGATCCCATGCATACAGATGTTGCATGGTTTTTATACGGGCGAGTCTTCTCGAAATCATTTTATAGAACGTGCAGAAATAACTGGCTGCAAAAGTACACTTTTGTATCTATCTGCAACAATTAATATTTAATTATTATCGCGCCACTCATATACCCAGTTCGATTGTATCATCTCTAAGTATCCTTCGTTGCAATCTTCCCGCTTTCCTTCAAAATTGGGCAATTCTAAAACCCATTCTAAAAGCTCAGTAAAGCGTATTCGATATATTTTACCCTCGTTAAAATCGTCTCCAAACTTCTCATATAGCTTCATCGCTATATCCTCAAAGTCAGTCCAACCAATAGGTGGTTCATACATTTCAGCCATATTAATGTCCTATGATTCCTTTCTGAGTGGGTATGGTTACTACCAAATCTCCTTCTTTTTCTAATTTGCATTGACAAGATAAGCGACTGTTAAATCTAGGATTCCTGGCTCTATCCACATAATCCTCCTCTTTATCGCTCATTTCTGGCATAAGTTCCTCTCCAGATTCTACGTAAACCTGACAGGTGCTGCATCCACAAACACCGCCACAATTATGGTTTAAGTTAATATCGTTATCTAAAGCCACTTCTAGGATTGACTCTCCCTCAAAAATCTCGCACTCGAGCTCTTTGTCTTCGTCCGTTTCAAACTTAAAAGTTATTTTTCCCATAATTTCTGCTGCAAAATTACAACAAAGCGATGCTAATTTAGTTTTGCAGTGTGCTATTTTTTAATTTGCTATTTAAGAATGGCAGATTGGGCTATTTCGGGGCCTCCCCCATCAATTGTAAAAGGGCAACTGATAAGTTGCCCTTTTACACTGAAAATTCATCCTTGTGACCCCATCAGGATTCGAACCTGAGACCTACTGCTTAGAAGGCAGTTGCTCTATCCAGCTGAGCTATGGAGTCCTACTTAGAGAACAAAAAAGCCTTCCTGTGTTAAAAAGAAGGCTCGTTTAAAAGTTCGTCGGGGTGACAGGATTCGAACCTACGACCCCCTGGTCCCAAACCAGGTACGCTACCGGACTGCGCTACACCCCGAACTTTGTAGAAACGAGTTCTACTTGCGGTGAGGGCGGGATTCGAACCCGCGGTACCCTTTTGGAGTACGGCAGTTTAGCAAACTACTGGTTTAAGCCACTCACCCACCTCACCAATGGGGGTGCAAATATAATATCCTTTTTAATTTGTGCTAACTTTTTATGTGTTTTATCCAAAAAAAATATCGGGGATGTAAAATTCCAACGTTTTACCTTGTTATAAGAGCTTTTAACACTATAATTGAACTACAAAAATATGCCTAGTACGAACTATAAATTTAGAGACATAAAATCGTATTGCAGCACGGAATGGCTCGCTAACAACTCAAAAAAGTATCGAAATGTTTTTGATGAACAGGAAATTGCTTATGTATACTGTGAAGTTAGCTTTTTAAATAAGCTCTATGATTCTAAATCTTGGAATTTAGACATGCAGCTCAAATGTTTTGACTCTGATGAGAATGAAATTTGTGACCTAAACTGCAATCGCAAAATAGACTCAAATGAAAATATAATATATGTTCGCGAAGGCTGGGGAGTAAAAACTACGGGTGCTTATTGGAAACCAGGCAAATACAGATGGGAAGCCATTATTGACGGAGAAACAATAGCCATCAAGGAATTTTATATAGAAAACCAAGGCCTAGTAAGAGATGGGTTTAACCCCTACTTTGAGCTTAAAGAAGTAAAACTCTATGAGGCCAGTTCAGATGAAACCTTGCATACCGAAAAGAAATATTACAAGGTATTTAATGCGCTCAATACTAGATACGTATGGATAGAGGCCAGTTGTTTAAATATTACCCGGCGAATTTCAGATTTACCCATTGAATTAATCATTAATTTTAGAACAGAAAGTGGATATTTAAAGGGAAGTATTTCCAAATTATTTTTTGTTAAACCAGAAGAAGATAGCTTTAAAGTAACGGTTGGATGGGGTTCAGATATTGTAGGCACATGGACCAGAGGGAAATATCTGGCAGAAGTGTTATTCATGGATAACCTCATAGCCATTGCTCCATTTGAAATTGGCGATGATTATGTAGAAGCGAGTAAAGAAGATTTTGCCATACAATCCAATTGGTTAAATGAAACAGAAAAAGTGCTAAAAGAGGACAAAACACCTCTTTTGAATATCCCTAAAAGCCAGAGTTTTGATGAGGTCATGTCTGAACTCGATGGAATGATTGGGCTCAATGGCATCAAAACAAAAATTCGGGAATACAGCGACTACTTAAGGTTTGTTGCTTTACGAAAGGATAAAGGCTTCGATGAGACAGATAAAGTAAGCCTTCATGCCATTTTTAAGGGAAACCCTGGAACGGGTAAAACCACAGTGGCTCGATTGCTTGGTAAAATATATAAGGAGCTTGGCTTACTCAAAAAAGGACATGTACACGAAGTAGATCGCGGCGATTTAGTTGCTGAATTTATTGGTCAAACCGCTCCAAAAACAAAAGAGGCCATTAAAAAGGCCAAAGGAGGCATTCTTTTTATTGACGAGGCCTATGCCCTGGCCCGTAAAGAAGACGACAATAAAGACTTTGGGAGAGAAGCCATAGAAGTACTTCTTAAGGAACTCAGCGATTCAAAGGATATTGCCATCATATGTGCTGGCTATCCCGATGAAATGGATGTATTCTTAGATTCAAACCCTGGATTAAGAAGTCGTTTTACTATGCACTATGAATTTGTAGATTACATTCCGCAGGAACTATTGGAGATAGCTGATTATTCGGCTAATGAAAAGGCGGTATCCTTCTCCGAAAACGCCAAAGAGCAGCTCTATAAATACCTGGTAGACAAGTACCGAAATAGGGATAAATTCTTTGGAAATGCACGAATGGTTCATTCATTGGTAGACGAAGCAAAAATGAATCTTGGGCTTCGCGTAATGAAAACAGACAAGCCTGAAGACCTTTCAAGAGATCAGCTATCGACTATTGAACCAGAGGACTTTGAGAAAATTTTAAAGGCCGGAGAAAACACCCTCCCAGATATACCTATAGATGAAGAATTACTTAAAGACTCCTTGAGCAAGCTTAAAAACATGATTGGGCTAGCTAAAGTAAAGGAGGATATTGAGGAAGTGGTTAAATTGGTTAGGTATTATAAAAACCAAGGGAAGGATGTACGTAAATCCTTTAGTTTACACGCTGTTTTTAGCGGAAATCCAGGGACGGGTAAAACCACAGTGGCGCGAATATTAGCTCAAATTTATAAGGCACTCGGTATTCTTGAACGCGGGCACCTTATGGAGTGCGATCGGCAAAGTTTAGTAGGTGGATATGTGGGACAAACCGCCATAAAAACAACGGATGTAATCAATAGAGCCATCGGAGGAGTGCTTTTTATTGATGAAGCCTATAGCTTAAGCGATGGCGGAAGCAGCGATTATGGAAGAGAAGCCATAGAAGCACTGCTCAAAAGAATGGAAGACCAACGCGGCCAATTTATTGTAATTGCAGCAGGATACACCCAAAACATGCATAAGTTTATGGAATCAAACCCAGGACTCAAGAGCCGGTTTGATAGAACCTTTGATTTTGAAGACTTTACGGGCGAAGAACTCTATACCATAGCCATTAACCAACTGACGGAGAATAACTTAAAAGCAGAAAAAGCAGCGAGTGAGCACTTGATGAAGTACATTGAATTTTTACATACGAAAAGAGACAAGTACTTTGGCAATGGAAGGGCTGTTCGAAAGGTGATTGAAGAATCCATTCGCAACCAACATTTAAGATTGAGTGAATTACCCAAATCGAAATTAACAGCAAAAGTGGTAGAAACCATCCTGCTAGAAGATGTAAAGGAGTTCAATACCGACTTAAAACCAGGAACACCAAATAGTGGAATAGGCTTTAAGCTATAAGTGATATAAATCTTGTTTAAAGGAAGCGCTTACTCTTCTTCCTTAGCTATTCTTTTATGCTTAGGCACATATTCTTCTACAACAGGCGCTACATAGTCTTTATTCCTCGTTAAAAGAGCAACACTTTCTATATGATGGGTATGTGGGAACATATCTACCGGCTGTACTTTAATTAAATGATATGCTTCGCTTAACATTTCAATATCTCTGGCCTGGGTACCCGGATTGCAACTCACATAAACAATGCGCTCTGCTTCAGATTCAATGATTTTATTAATAACAGCAGCATGCATTCCACTTCGCGGCGGATCTGTTACAATCACATCAGGTTTTCCATTTTCCTCCATAAATTCCGTGGTAAGTACTTTGGCCAAATCGCCCGCATAAAAAACACAATTATCGATGGAGTTTAATGTAGCATTTTCATGCGCATCATCTATGGCTTGTTGCACATACTCCACTCCTACTACTTTGCTTGCTCCATCGGCTAAATACATGGCAATGGAACCTGTTCCAGTATACAAGTCATATACCAGCTCATTCCCAGAGAGGTTTGCAAAGGCTTTGGTTATATCGTATAAATTTTTTGCTTGGTTTGTATTGGTTTGAAAAAAGCTTTGTGGTTGAACTTTAAAGGTTAAATCACCAATCTGCTCTGTTATAAAGCCATCTCCGGCAAAGGTTTGAACCTCCAAGCCATCTAAGGTGTCATTTTTCTTTTGATTAATAACATAAAGTAAACTGCTGATTTCTGGAAAGGCCGCTTGCAGGTGTTCCATTAAACGTTGAATTTTCTTTTTCTCATTTTTGGTAAATGCAACTAGAACCATCCAATCACCCTTTAGATTTCGACGTATAAGTAAGGTTCGCAACAAACCTACTTGCGTTTTCAAATGAAAAAACGAATAGTCATTAGCCAAAGCAAACTCTTTAACTGACCGATGGATCTTATTGGCCAAATCCGGCATTAAGTGGCATTTTTGAACATCGGCAACCCAATCAAAACGACCGGGAACATGAAATCCAAGGGCATTTCCTGCCGCAGCCTTATCCGCTGGATTAGGAGTCCACTCTGTTTCACTAAAAGTCATTTCTACTTTATTCCTGTACTCAAATTCCTCTTTACAGCCCATAATGGGGAGCATTTCAAAATCCAATTGCTTACCTACTCTATTTAACTGATCTTCAACCTCTTTATTTTTAATTTTAAGTTGCTCATCATAGCCAATATGTTGCCATTTACACCCTCCGCAGGTTCCAAAGTGCTCACACTTTGGGTCAATACGTAAAGGCGATGGTGTGATTAAATTAGAAATCTTACCATAAAAAGCCTTCTTTTTAAAGTTTAAAACACGTATGTCCGCGACATCGCCCGGAGCCGCATGGCTTATGAATAAAGGACCTTCATCCGTATGCGCTAAGCAATGGCCTTGGCCAACTGCTTTTTCCACTGCTACTTTCTCAAAAGAAGCAATTCTGATTTTCTTTTTTCGTCCCAATTATAATTTGCTAGGTACTGTTAATGTAAGGGTTTTATTAAAGTCAGTTGGGCCTTGGTACCCAACCAAAGCGACCACTTTTTTTGCCTTTGATGGCTGCATAAAGTAG
>JAURQA010000210.1 GCA_030836345.1 Bacteroidota bacterium | reverse complement strand
TTACTGAAGGTAAAACTCTCAAAACCCAAATCATTAATCATATTAATGCTAGATTCAATGATTTTTTTCCCTAAATCACTCGATTTTGGATCTTTTACATAGAGATTTTCATTGACAATAATGTTTATGTTTGAAAGTAAATATTGCATTTTACAAATATTTGTTGCAAATATAATAGTAATACTATCATTTATGAAATTCCTGCCGTTATTTTCTTTATATATTTTTATGTAACTCCATGCACTCGCACATTGTATATTTGCACAGCGTTTAGCATATGAAAAATATACGAAATTTTTGCATTATTGCCCATATAGATCATGGGAAAAGCACCTTAGCCGACAGGCTCTTAGAGTTCACTAAAACAGTGGATGAGCGCAAGCAAAAAGCCCAAGTGCTAGATAGCATGGATCTTGAACGCGAACGTGGAATAACTATTAAAAGTCATGCTATTCAAATGGATTATGAGTTGAATGGGGAAAAGTATACGCTCAATTTGATTGATACTCCCGGTCATGTGGATTTCAGCTATGAAGTGAGTCGGAGCATTGCAGCCTGTGATGGAGCCCTTCTCATTGTAGATGCTTCGCAAGGTATTGAAGCGCAAACCATATCAAATTTATTTATGGCGATTGAGCACGACCTAGTCATTATTCCAGTACTAAATAAAATGGATTTACCCGGTGCAATGCCCGAGGAAGTTAAGGATGAGGTGGTTGAGCTTTTAGGCTGTGATCGGGAAGAAATTATACCAGCCAGTGGTAAAACAGGATTGGGAGTAGATCGCATACTTGAGGCGATTGTCGAGCGAATTCCCGCACCAGTTGGGAAGCCAGATGCCCCTCTAAAAGCATTGATCTTCGATTCAGAATTCAATTCTTTCAGAGGAATTATTGCTTATTTCAGAGTGCTAGATGGAGAGATCAAAAAAGGGCAGCATGTAAAGTTTGTTAACACAGGTAAAGATTATTTGGCAGATGAAGTGGGGGCTCTAAAACTAGGTTTAGATCCAAGAGCTTCTGTTAAGGCTGGTGATGTGGGATATATTATTTCCGGAATTAAACAAGCAAAAGAAGTTAAAGTCGGAGATACTATCACAGATTTTGTTGAGCCTACCAAAGAGATAGTTACCGGATTTGAAGATGTAAAGCCGATGGTTTTTGCGGGTTTATATCCTGTAGATACTGAAGAATATGAGGAGCTCAGAGAGAGCATGGAGAAACTTCAGTTGAACGATGCAAGCATTATTTTTGAACCAGAAAGTTCTGCTGCTTTGGGGTTTGGTTTTAGATGTGGATTCCTGGGAATGTTGCATTTAGAGATTATTCAAGAAAGGCTAGAACGTGAATTTGGTCTTACTGTTATTACCACGGTGCCCAATGTAAGTTATAATGCATTTGGAACAGATGGCTCTGAAATTACAGTAAATAATCCTACTGATTTACCAGCGCCGGACAAAATGGATTATGTAGAGGAACCATATATTAAAGCCTCCATTATTTCTAAGTCTAAGTATGTTGGATCAATAATGTCCTTGTGTTTAGATAAAAGAGGGGAGCTAACCAATCAAGTATATTTAACTCAAGATAGGGTAGAATTGAGTTTTGAAATGCCAATGGCAGAGATTGTTTTTGATTTCTACGACAGACTAAAAACAATTAGTCGAGGGTATGCTAGTTTTGATTACGCGCCTTGCGGTTACAAAGTTAGCAAGTTGGTTAAGATGGATATTCTCTTAAATGGCAAGCATGTTGATGCCTTAAGTGCGATCATACACAAAGACAATGCCTTTGATTTAGGTAAGAAAATCTGTCTGAAACTAAAAGAGCTGATACCTAAGCAACAATTTGAAATAGCTATTCAGGCAGGAATTGGAGCAAAAATTATAGCTAGAGAAACTGTTTCCGCACTTCGAAAGGACGTTACAGCCAAATGTTATGGGGGCGATATTAGTAGAAAGCGAAAACTATTAGAGAAGCAAAAGGCAGGTAAAAAGCGCATGCGTCAAGTGGGTAATGTAGAAATTCCTCAAAGCGCATTTATGGCGGTTTTAAAGCTAAATGACTAGGAAAAATTATTCTAATAATTTTTAAATATTTGAGTTGTAAAACAACAAAAAAGGCTTAAATTTGCAGCCCTAAAAAGAAGTATACCATGTACGCAATTGTAGAAATAGCTGGCAAGCAATATCGAGTTGAAGAAGATAAATCTTTAGTAGTAAACAGATTAGCTGCTAATGAAGGAGATGCCTTAGAATTTGATAATGTTTTATTTGTCGGTAACGGTGCTAAATCAAAGGTGGGTTCTCCTACAGTTAAAGGTGCCAAAGTGAGTGCAACAGTTGCAGCTCATGGAAAAGGAGACAAGGTAATTGTTTTCAAGAAAAAGAGAAGAAAAGGATATGCGGTTAAGAATGGTCACAGAGACTATTTAACAGAATTAAAAATTACGTCAATTAAAGGTTAAATTTAAAAAGAAGATAAAAAATGGCTCACAAGAAAGGTGCTGGAAGTACCAATAACGGAAGAGAATCACACAGTAAGAGACTGGGTGTGAAAATTTACGGTGGTCAAATTATCAGAAATGGTAATATTATTGTTCGCCAAAGAGGTACCCAACATCACCCTGGTGTTAATGTTGGCCTTGGAAAAGATCATACATTATTTGCAACAGCAGACGGTGTAGTTGAATTTAAAAAAGGTAAAAATGGGAGAAGCTTCGTGCATGTGGTTGAGGCCGTAGCATAAAGTATATTTATTAAATCTTGATGAAGGGGTTGGTGCAGTGCATCAATCCTTTTTTTGTATATAAGCCTTATCTTTGTCCCTGATGAATGTACTTCGTTTGCTTTGCCTTAGTCTTGTTGGCGTCGCCTTGTTTCGTCCATCGAATGCCCAAACAGCAGATTATAAACCTGTTTCCATTGTTAAGGTTAGCCCTTTTGGACTCTTTGCAAGTCGCTTGGTTGGAGGTTATGAAAAAGCAGTCAATACAAAATTTTCTTGGTATGCGGGGGTTGGATTATTGGGTGGAAATCGTACCATTAAAAAAGATACTCTATCCAACAGCTGTGCGGGTTTCTTTGTTGCTCCCGAACTCAGATATTATTTTAATAAGCGCGGTCCATCAGGCTTTTATGCAGCAGGTTTAGCTCGACTTTATTATATTCGAGAGAAGCAAAATGATTTAGTTCATTTATACAATTCTTCTGAAGATGACTACTCGCGTAAGCGCATAACTAGTACCTTAGGTCTGGGCCTTGTAATTGGTTACCAATACATAAAAAAACGTTGGGTTATAGATGTAGCTGGAGGTGTTTTAAACAATGCTAGAAGTATCTCAACCAATTATGTGGATGCAAAGGCGAATGACTATAATTTTAATCTAAATAGAGCGTCGGCGAACCCATTGGATCATCGAGGTGCCGGATTTAGGTTTACCTTTACTCTTGGATATATTCTAAATGACTCATAAAATAAAAAAACCTTCAGACTCTCATACGGTGATGAATGAGCTTGTATTGCCTAACGACACGAATACGTTAAATAACCTCATGGGAGGCCGTCTGCTCCATTGGATGGATATTTGTGCTGCCATTGCTGGACAGAAGCATAGCAACCAAATTGTGGTCACGGCATCAGTAGACAGTGTGAGTTTTAAAGAGGCTATTCGCTTAGGCGATGTGGTTACTTTAAAGGCATACGTTACTCGCGCTTTTAAAACATCTATGGAGGTCTTTATTGAAGTATATGCTCAAAATATTCCCAATAACGAGAAAATAAAGTGTAATGAAGCCTACTACACCTTTGTTGCTTTAGATAGCAGGCATAGGCCAGTTCCCGTCCCACAAATTGAAACGACAACGAAAGAAGAAAAGGAGAAATTCGAGGGTGCAGTTAGACGCAGACAGGTCCGGTTGATAATGGCTGGAAAAATGAAACCAAGCGAGGCCGCCGAACTTAAAATGTTATTTGATACAAAATAGACCAAATCTTATTTTTGGCATAAAAACACCCTCTATTCTGCAATAGAGGGCGTTTTTATGGAATATCTTTTTACTTTATTGGTAACGCTCTATCGTCATTTTGTTGAACTGGAGCTTTTTGCTGCACATTTTTATCTCCTCTTCCCACATTATAGCTGGCAGACCAAAGAGAAATAATAACAACAGCTATGGCTAAACCCCAGGTAATTTTTTCCACAATATCATTGGTTCGTTCCACCCCAAATAGTTGGGTTCCTTGAGAAAAATTGGATGCTAAACCTCCACCTTTTGGATTTTGTATAAGGACAACTCCAATAAGTAAAATGGCTACTATGGCTGAGAGGATTACTAGTAATGTCATGTTTTCTTTAACTTATTAATTCGGTCTGCAAAATAAGGCTTTTTTGTTGGGAATTTCAACATCAAAGTGGTATAAATTTTCTTAGCTGCTTTTAGATTTCCTTGTTCTTCATAAATTCGTGCCAATGTCTCTGTTGCTAGCTCAATTGGCATTTCTCCTGCTTTGTTGGAATAGTCTACGGCGCTGGGTGTATCCTCTTTGTCTATTTTAGATATACTTGGGTTTTTACGTATGAAGGCATCTAATATATCCGCTTTAGATGGCTTCTTGTTCGTAGGTTTCTTTGAAGCTATTTTACGCTTATTTTGAGTTGAGATCTCCTTCTTTTTTTTTACTGCTTCCGCTTGGTCTTTCTTGACCGTATTTTTCTTTTCGCTGTCAATAATGGGTGCCTTGGGCTCATTTAAGGATTGCTTTAGCCAAAAGTAAAAGTCTTCTCCTTCTCCAACAACAGAGTCCTCAGGCAGATTAAAATGATCTGCAATATCGTAACTTGAATCAAAGATATCCATCGCAGAATTACTTACGTTATCCTCTTTGGTTTTCTCTGGTTTACTCTCGGGAATAATATTAAATGAATCTTTGCGATTCATCAAGGATTCAATTTCTTCCAGCGTTCGTTCTACAGATTCAATCTCTTTAACTTTCTTTTTTTCTAAACTTGTAGATGTGATTTCGGGTTCTGTATGAGAGGGTTTAATTTCTGTTTCATTCTCAATTTCTCCTGCAGTGAGTTCTATGGTATCGTTTTTTTCGGCTGGTTTAGGGTTTGCTAAAGGCTCATTTTTTAATTCCGTAGTAAAGGGTGAAATTTCCTCATACGTTTCTATAAAATCCTTTTCTTCCTGGAGTATTTTTGGTTGTTTTACTTCCTTTAGAGGAAATTTCTTCTCGGGAGTCTTCTTCTCAGGAGTCTTCTTCTCAGGAGTCTTCTTCTCAGGAGTCTTCTTCTCAGGAGTCTTCTTCTCAGGAGT
>JAURQA010000209.1 GCA_030836345.1 Bacteroidota bacterium | reverse complement strand
TAGAATACTAGGTTTTAACACTTTTTGTCTACTTATTAGTGCCGTGGCCTATGGGCAATCGAGTGTTAGTAAGGCATACATAGAAAAGTATTCAGATATTGCTATGGATGAGATGCGTCTAAATCAGGTGCCTGCTAGTATAACTCTGGCACAAGGTATTTTGGAAAGTTCAAACGGTCGAAGCAAGCTTTCTACCGATTGCAATAATCATTTTGGTATAAAATGTAAGAAAAACTGGACGGGGTCATTTTGCAACGCAGATGATGATGCTCCAAATGAATGTTTTCGAGGGTATTCGAGTGCTGCAGAGAGCTATAAAGATCACTCACTATTTCTTAAAAATAATAAGAGATATGCGGGTCTATTTACACATACCATAACGGATTATAAGGCTTGGGCCTATGGGCTTAAGCAAGCAGGTTATGCAACGAATCCGGCTTACCCTGGGCTACTGATTGGTTTAATTGAGCGATTTAATCTATCGCATTACGATTCAATGGTTGTGTTTGGGGATGATTTTATTGTGCAGACGGATGCTACAGCTGCCATTTTAAATACCAATGGAATAGAAAGCGAAAGAGCCCGGGATGGAGAAACTCCCAAGTCAATTGCGAATAGACATAATATGGGGACTTGGCAGATATACAGATATAACGATTTAAAGAAAACAGATAAAATTGATCCAGGTGAGATTGTATACTTAAAGCCAAAAAGGAGAAAGGCAGAAGTAGCAGAACATATATACAAAGAAGGAGAGGATATGAGAGACCTTTCCCAATTTTATGGAATTAAACTTAGGAAACTATACCGAAAGAATAGGATAAAGTCGGGTATGATTCCAGCGGATGGCGAGGTGCTCTATATGCAGAGGAAAAGAAAAAAATCCAATCCAATAAATCTTTCCCATGCTGAGGTAAAGAGAACTAAGCCAAGGTATTTTGTGATCCAAAAAAACGATGGTTTTCATATTGTTCGGCAAGGAGAAACGCTATTTTCAATCGCCAAAGGATATAAGGTGTCAAGTTCAGACATTATGAAATGGTCAAGCGTTACCAGTCCAAGTTTAAGTATTGGTCAAAAATTAATTGTGGTAGACCCTCTAAATAAATCTAAGAAAGATCGTGTGGAGAACAAGCAACACATAGTTGTAAAGGGGGAGACAATTTATTCCATATCTCGCCTTTATAATCGAACTACAAAAGAGATTATTTCGTATAATAAACTCGGAACAGAGTCTCTTTCGATTGGTCAAGTCATACTCATTGGAAAGCTTGAAGGAAATTCCAAGAATGATAAACATGCGGAAGAAAATAGAGTTTATCATACCGTAAGTCCTGGTGAAACTTTATATTCCATTAGCCAATCTAAAAATGTCACTATTGAAGAGTTATTGGAATTAAATAATATGAAAGACTCAGCTCTTAAGGTGGGCCAAACCATTCGAATCAAGTAATTTTTTTTCTTGGAAACAACGATTTAGTATGTTTTTCGTCTATATTTCGTGATCATGAATAAGCCGATCCTTACCTTTCTAATTCTGGCCTTATCCTTTTTTGGAATTGAAGCTCAGACCAATGTTATGAAGTTTGATAAACAAGCGCATAATTTTGGCAAATTTGTGGAGTCCGTGAATCCAAGCACGGTGCTATTTCAGTTTGTGAATGATAGCAAAGTGCCTTTGATTATTTCAGAAGTCGTTTCAAGTTGTGGCTGCACCGTACCAGAGCGATCGTCGGATACTATAAAGCCCATGGGTAAGGGATACATCAAAGTGTCCTATGATTCAAAAAATAGAATAGGAGAGTTTGAGAAAAGTGTTGAAGTTTTTTACCGAACCGATAAAAATAGAAGCCAGTCTTTGAGAATAATGGGGGAAGTTCTTAAGCCTGTTGAGGTTGAGCCCAGTGGGATGATCCCAAGTTATGGAAGCGTTACAATGGGTCAGACACTTTTAACATCTCCTTTGCTTTACGATAATATGGTGGATACCCTAAGGGGGCGAATATTTAATAATAGCGATCGAACTGTAAATTTTAAATCTAAAATCGCATTACCTAAACATGTAAAACTATCAATCCATGAATTTAAAATCGCTCCATTTGAAAACAAGTCTTTTAACATTATTATTGATGGAAGGTTAATAAAAGGATATGGCTTTGAAAAGCAGGGGATTATGTTTACAACAGATCATCCAGTAACTAAAAATATAGGTGTTGAAGTGCGATGGATTAGAAAACAATTCTTCCCAGTAATGTCCGGACGTAAATTGAGGAAACAACCGAAATATAAGGTTTCAAAAACGATGATAGATTTTGGAAAGTATGATGATGGTTTGTTGCGAACAGATACGATTAAAATTAGTAATGTGGGTCGAAAAAAATTAGTGTTTCATGAAATTTTTCCAGAGTGCCCATGTATCATTGTTAAATACCCCAAGATGGAATTGAACCCGAACGAATCAATGAATATGATTGTTTCGTTTAACCCGGGGGGTAAATACGGAGATTATACCTCAAGTATTTGGATGGTTTGCAACGATCCTACCAACCCGGAAAGTCGTCTGTATATTAAGAACGAACTGCCGAGCGCAAATAATAAAAATTGCTTAAGCTGCCCTAGATAAGTAGGTTCCGATTGCACAATTATTTTAAATTGTGGTAAACATTTTGAACATCATCATCTCCCTCAAGTCGGTCAACTAAGTCTAAAACCTCAGAAGCCTGTTCCTCGTTTAAGTCTACCAGGTTTAGAGGGATGTATTGAAGCTCTGAAGATGCTGTCTCTACCTTCATCCCTTCCAAATGAGTTTGCATTTTTCCGAAGTCAGCGTAGGCCGTGTAGAGGTATACTTTTTCTTCATCTTCAGCAAAATCCTCAAGGCCGCCATCAATTAGTTCAAACTCAAACTCTTCAATGTCTTTATCCTCAAGGAGCTCTTTTGCTATGGTGAAAATGCCCTTCCGCGCAAAATTAAAATCTAAAGAGCCTGTTTTTCCTAAGTTTCCATCACATTTGTTAAAATGCATTCGCACGTTTGCCACAGTTCTGGTATTATTGTCGGTAGCCGTTTCTACTATTATTCCTACTCCATGAGGAGCATAGCCCTCAAATCTAACTTCACTATAATTTTCTGTGTCCTTGCTAACGGCTCGCTTTATGGCTGCTTCAATGCGATCCTTAGGCATGCTCACCGACTTGGCATTTTGAATAGCCATTCGCAGTCGCGGGTTGTAGTCTGGGTTTTCTCCTCCTTCTTTAACAGCAATGACAATTTCTTTACCGGCTCGGGTAAACTGCTTAGCCATCTTGTCATACCTCGCAAACATCTTGTGTTTACGTTTCTCAAACATTCGTCCCATAGATGCAATATTACAGACAAAAGTTGTAATATTTTCACTGTGAAATAGTGGTATATAAAATGGGGATAAAACCTAAATTATCTCTTGCAAATGTTAACGATTTTATGCTCAAATTTGTACTTGTAATGACTGTAAGCGCATCCTCTCGTAATATAGACCATCCCGATGAAACTTTGAAAATATCCAGTTACTATGGAAAGATGGTATTTGGTCCAGAAAATCAGAAGAAATATTTAAGCACAAAAGCGTGTAATGCTATTTCTGATGCGGGAAAAAATAAGAATAGTATTAATGCTAAGATCGCTGATGAGATTGCTATTGGAATGCAAAATTGGGCGATGGAAATGGGCTCAACACATTATACTCATTGGTTTCAACCACTTCGGGGAAATACTGCTGAAAAGCATGATAGTTTCTTTGAGCCAACAGGTCAGGATACAGGAGTTGAGGCATTTAGTGGAAAGGCGCTGGTTCAACAAGAACCTGATGCGAGTAGTTTTCCCAATGGCGGAATAAGAAACACATTTGAGGCCAGAGGTTATACTGCTTGGGACCCAAATTCACCTGCTTTTATTATGGAAAAGGGTGGTGTACGCACCTTGTGTATTCCAACGATCTTTATCTCCTACACTGGTGAAGCTTTAGATTACAAAGCGCCTATGCTCAAATCTACTGCGGCGCTCAGAAAAATTTCGACGGATATTATTCAGAAATACTTTGACCCTAAAGTGAAAGATTGTTCGGTTAGTCTAGGTGTAGAGCAAGAATACTTTTTAGTAGACAAAAGTTTATATGAGAAAAGGCCGGATTTAGTTTTGTCTGGCAGAACTGTTATCGGAAAATCTCCGGCAAAAGGACAACAACTCGATGATCACTATTTTGGCGCTATCCCAAACAGAGTGCTCTCTTTTATGAGTGCATTTGAAGAGCAAGCACATCTACTCGGGGTTCCATTAAGAACACGACATAACGAAGTTGCACCCTCTCAATATGAATGTGCACCTCAATACGAGGAAGTGAACCTTGCGATAGACCATAACTGTTTACTAATGGATATTATGGAAAGTGTTGCCGATGATTTGGACTTAAAAGTACTCTTTCACGAAAAACCTTTTGCAGGAGTAAATGGAAGTGGGAAACATAATAATTGGTCCATTATTACAGATACCGGGGTGAACTTGTTTTCGCCTGGAGCAAATCCAGAGGATAATCAGATGTTTCTTGCATTTTTTATCAATGCAATCAAGGCAGTTAAAGACAATGCAGATTTATTAAGAGCAAGTATTGCTACCGCTGGAAACGATCATCGCTTAGGAGCCAACGAGGCGCCCCCAGCGATAATGTCCGTCTATATAGGTTCTACCTTAACCAATGTAATTGAGAAGATTGCAGGTTCGCGTAGGGTAGAGGAAAAAGATAAAAGTGGTAAACAGGAAATAGAATCTATTCCAGATATTTCTTTTGATAATACAGATAGAAATAGAACCTCTCCTTTTGCTTTTACCGGCAATAAGTTTGAGTTTAGAGCAGTAGGAAGTAATGACAATTGCTCGAGTGCCATGATGGTACTAAATACAATTATGACAAATCAGCTGATGCAATTTGAAAAAGATGTAGAAGCGAAGTTGAAGGGCAAAACAAGTAAAGAAAATGCAATTGCTGATATTCTTAAATCATATGTAAAAGATGCTAAGAAAATCATCTTTGGAGGCAATGGATACAGTGATGCTTGGGTGAAAGAAGCCAAATCACGAGGTTTAAATAACATTCTTACCACTGCCGAAGCCTTGCAAGTTTATACAAGTCCTGAGGCAATAAAAGTATTTGAAAATGTTGGAATTCTGTCGCGTCACGAGTTGGAGGCCAGAAATGAAATTAAATTTGAAGATTATATTTTGAGATTGCAGATTGAAGGTCGGGTCATTAATGATCTTAGCAATAATTTCGTAATACCCTCTGCTATAGCTTATCAAAATAGAATAGGAGAGAACATTAAAACTCTTCTGAGTATAGGCCAAACCAAAAAATCTATTTCAGTACAATCTCAAATTGTAAAAGACATATCGGGTCATATTAATGGTATTTATACCCTAAATAATGAAATGACGGAGGAAAGGAAAAAAGCCAACAAAATTGGAGATGCCAGCAAACGAGCTTTAGCTTATTGCAAGAAGGTAAAACCTTATTTTGATGATATTCGAGTGCACTGTGACGCCTTAGAGCAAATTGTAGATGATCAAGAATGGACTTTGCCTAAATACAGTGATTTACTATATATGAAGTAGACGTATATCAACGCGCCTATACTCTAGGCTTGCCTTACAAGCTTTGGAAAGAGAGGTTGAAGATTTAAATTCCCAAACTCTTCACTCCATTAAAGATAAAATCTGTTAAGATATCTTTTCCCATCTTAGTTTTAGAACTGGAAGGTATGATTGTAGGTAATTCAGCCCAGTTTTCGCTGAGTTTTTCTTCATACTGTAGTAATCGTGTTTCAATTTGTTTTGGTTTCAAAGCGTCGCATTTGGTGCCAACAATAGTAAAGGGTACTTCGTTTGTGCCACACCAATTAATGAAATTGACATCCAACTCTTGCATCTCAACACGCATGTCCAATAAAATAAAAAGGGTAAATAGATTTTGTCTTTCTCTCAAGTAATGGTTAATCATTCGATTAAATACGTCTCGTTTTGTCTTACTTACTTTGGCATAGCCATAGCCAGGTAGATCGCAAAAGTGAAACCGTTTTTCAATTTTAAATAGGTTTATCAGTTGAGTCTTCCCAGGAGTGCTGCTAGTTTTGGCCAACTTCTTTCGATTGCATAACATATTAATTAAGGATGACTTACCCACATTGCTGCGACCTATAAAAGCAAACTCAGGTACTTGGGTTTGGGGTATTTGGTCGTTTCGCTCCCAGCTCCCTATAAATTCTGCATATGAAATATCCATGGTGTTTATATTTTGATTTAAACTCATTCTAGTCTCACGGGTTATATTTGCAGTCCAAGATAAAAATCAATTGAATCCACACATTAAACCCATCCCCCATTCTGAACGTGCAAAAAAACAACAAGTTGAAGAGATGTTCAATGATATTTCAGGGAAATATGATTTTTTAAATCATCTGCTCTCCTTTGGAATTGACAAAATATGGAGAAATAAGCTGCTTGGCTCCATCACTTTTGCTAGTGATAGCAAAGTGCTAGATATGGCTACAGGTACTGCCGACGTTGCTTTGCAGATAGCCAAGGAGAAGGGAGTGGAGGTTACTGGAGCTGATATTAGCGATGGAATGTTAGATGTGGGTCGAGTAAAAGTTAAAACTAAAAAATTAGAAGATTTAGTGCAATTGGTGAATGGCGATGCTGAAAATATTCCTTACGAGAAGGAGACCTTTGATATTGCCACCGTTGCTTTTGGTGTGCGTAATTTTCAGGATTTACCTCAAGGACTTATCGAGCTTCATCGAGTCTTAAAAGCCGATGGTCAACTGAGAGTACTTGAATTTTCTAAGCCGAAATCAAGTTTTGTTTTCTGGTTCTTTGGTTTATACTTCAACAGGATTTTACCTTTTGTAGGGAAGCTAGTTAGTAAGAATAATACAGCTTACCGTTATTTACCCGTTAGTGTGAATGCATTTCCAGAAGGTCAAGATTTTTGTGATTATTTAAGAAATGCTGGATTTACCGAAATATCGTTCAAACCATTAACGTTTGGTATATCTACTTTATATATATGCAAAAAATAATTTGGATATTGATCGCGTCACTCCCTTTGTCTGTATTTGGGCAGAACCTTGATCCATTGCGCGATTCGAGGAAGCATTTTTTTTGGGGTATTGCTTTTACGGGCTCTTCTGCGCGCATGAAGATCGCTTTAGACAACGATTTTTTCAATCAAAATCCAATGGAGTTAGAAAAGATTAAGCCCTTGGCTCAGGCTGGAGGAGGTTTTGGTGGAACCGTAGCTTACAGATTTGGTAAATTCTGGGAGTTGAAAACGCAGACGATGCTTCACCTTCACCAAAGAGATATCGAATATACTTTCATAAACAGGCCCAAAGAGCGCTTAAAAATAGAGTCCATTACTTTTGATATTCCTTTAGCTCTTAAGTTCAGGAGTGAGATGCCGAATAATACGCGCTTATATGTGCTTGCGGGTCTTCGCTACAGCAGGGATTTTCAAAGTAATCAAGACCTTAACATTGGTGTTAATAAACCTATAGTGGCTTTAAAAAAGAATACGTTCTACTATGATTACGGAATGGGATTTGAGTTTAGATTGGATTTCGTAGATTTGGCAGTAGAATTTAGAATGAGTAATGCAATTAATAACGCTCTTGTGAGAATCCCGGGGAGCTATTATTCAGGAAGTTTAAGCAGTTTACGCCCGCGTTTATTTGGAATTTCATTACTTGCGCAGAATTGAGTTTCTCACTTATTCATACCGATACTAAAACAAAAGCACGGGCTGGAATTCTAAAGACAGCACACGGTGATATCCAAACACCTATTTTTATGCCTGTGGGCACAGCGGGTACAGTGAAAGGTGTGCATCGGAATTTTCTATCGGATAAAGACATTAATCCCGACATAATTCTTGGGAATACCTATCATTTATATTTACGTCCTGGTACTGATACTTTGCAAGAAGCAGGGGGTTTGCATAAATTTAGCTCTTGGGATAAACCCATATTAACAGACTCTGGAGGATACCAGGTATACTCCTTATCTGGTAAACGAAAAATCAAAGAAGAAGGAGTTGTTTTTAAAAGTCACATTGATGGATCTAAACATCAGTTTACTCCTGAGAATGTCATGGATGTTCAAAGAAAAATTGGAGCCGATATTATTATGGCTTTTGATGAATGTACTCCATACCCCTGTGAGAAAGACTATGCTTTAAAAAGCATGAAAATGACCCATCGCTGGTTGGATCGATGTTTTTCTCAGTTTATCAATACCAAAGGACTTTATGGTTACGATCAAATACTTGCGCCCATCATTCAGGGAAGTGTATATGACGATTTACGTGTAAAAAGTGCCGAATATGTTTGCAGTCACGAGTCTGATGTATATGCTATTGGAGGGTTAAGTGTAGGAGAACCACACGAAGATATGTATAGGATAACTGATCTAGTTACGGATATTCTTCCGAAACAAAAGGCCAGATACCTCATGGGGGTTGGCACTCCTGAGAATATTTTAGAATGCATTGAACGAGGAGTTGATATGTTTGATTGTGTTATGCCCACGCGTAACGGAAGAAATGGAAATATATTTACCACAGAAGGAACCATTAATCTCAAGAACAAAAAGTGGGAAAGGGACTTTAGCCCAATTGATCCGCTCCTTACAACCGATTATACACGAGCTTACGCAAAACATATGTTTAAGGCCAATGAAATGCTTGGTCCAATACTTGCAAGTATTCAAAACTTGAGGTTTTATATATGGTTGGTAAGAAGTGCTAGAGAAGCGATCTTAAGGGGTGATTTCCACGAATGGAAAGTTCAAACACTAAATAAAGTGAATCGACGTTTATGAAATTGTTAGACAAGTTTATAATTAAAAAATTACTGATTACATTTTTGGTAACGATTTCTTTGTTCACCCTCATCATTATTATTTTTGATGTCGCTGAAAAATTGGATGAGTTCATGGAGAATAGTGCGCCAGTCAAAAGCATTCTAGGCATCTATTATGCTAATTTTATTCCCACTATAATAAATACATTTAGTCCAATCTTTATTTTTATCTCTACTATATATTTTACGAGTAGGTTGGCATCACGTAGTGAATTTATTTCTTTTTTAGCTGGTGGGATGTCCTTAAAGAGAATTCTAAAACCATACATGATAGCAGGTGCTATCATTGCCATGTTTAGTTATTTGCTTAATGCTTGGATAATTCCTGCAGGAGATAAAAAAAGAGTTCAATTTCAGGACCAGTATTTGACCGATTATTGGAGTAAAGCGAGAGGATTGATTTTTAGCCAAATCAGACCAGATGTGGTTTTGTATATGGAGTATTTTAACAACAACGATAGCACTGGAGTAGGGATGTATATACAGCAATATAATGGAACTGATTTGACTTCCACATTATTTGGACGGTTTATAAGCTTTAATAGGGATAAACAAGTTTGGAGGCTTGAAAATGGAACCCATCGAATTTTTAAACCTAATGGAGACCATCAGGTTAATGACTTTTCTACTTTAGACACTAATATTGTGTTTAACCCAAGTCGTTTCTTCTTCAGAAATGAAGATGTACAAAGTTTTAATCAGAAAGAGTTGGACTACTTTATTGCGAACGAAAAAAAACGGGGTAGTCCAATTATTAACTTTCTGGAAACCGAAAAGCATCGCCGCTGGGCAAGTCCTTTTAGTACATTTATACTTATGATTATTGGGGTAAGTGTTGCGGGTCGAAAGTCAAGGGGTGGCGTCGGATACTCTATGGCCGTTGGAATTTTTGTCATCATATTTTTCTTGTTTTTTAGTAAATACTTTATTTCAATGGGTCAAGCAGGAGTTATGGAGCCTTGGCTATCCGCCTGGTCCTTAAACTTTTTATTTACTCCTGTGGCTTGGTTGTTTTATCGGTTTGCTCAGAAATAGTAAAACAATTTTCCTTCGTTATTTATTCCTTCATTATATTTGTGTGTCTGTGAAACATTGGTTCTGTTTGTTCATATTGCCGGTTTTATTTCTTCTTTCATGTAAGAAAGAAACAGAAAAGCTTAGTATACTTGGCGAAGAGTATTTCTCATACGAAATAGGCCAAAACCGCTATTATCAGTGCGACTCTATCCTGTATAATTCTTTTGATGCTCAAAATCCAAGAAGAGTAGTATCTTTTATTATCAAAGAATATGTTAAAGACACCTTTACCGACAATGAAGGAAAAGAGGTATTTCGCTTGGAGCGTTATATTTCCTATGACAATGATACGAGTTACAGTTTTTTTAATTTGGCAACAATTCAGATAGATAAATTGGGAATTCAGTTTTATGAAAACAATGCCAGATACGTAAGAATGTCATTTCCCATCAGAGAGAAAAGAAGTTGGGATGGAAACATTTACAACAGTTTTGAAAGGCAACGATATGAGTATACTAGTGTTAATGAGCCTTATTCTAATGGATTCATGAATTTTGATGAAACTGTGGGAATAAATCAGAAAGATGAACAAACCATTATTTCTGAAAAAATTGAAAACTATACTTATGGAAAGAATTTTGGGCTAATTGAGAAGAATGTCAAAAATATTGATATCGATGGAAGCGATAAAGATGGATTTGAAATAATATGGAAACTCACGAGCATATAATTGAATTGATAAACGCATCTTCGCTCTAAAATTTAAAATGAATATTTGTTTTGAATACTAAAACTCAGATCCAAAAGTTACGGACGTTTGTATTGGTTGCAGCCAATTATATCATTCATAAATTTAGTTTATTTACCAAGGTGTTTTTTGGTAATTGCTGTTCATTAAAGCCCATTAGCTTTTTGCTATTCATAAGGTTACTGTGGTGTCCCTTGCTTTCACAATGGAACTTTTTTGCCATTGAGTTCAATCAGAACGAGTATTCACAAGACCCCAAAGTAAATCATTGCCTGAGTCAAGAGGCCTTGGATAAAAGAAAAGCCTTAAAAATTAAAATTGATCGATTTGATGTAGATGTATTCCCCAAATACATTGAAGTAATGAGGAATGAAGGCTTCTCGGTTGTTTATACATCTCGTTGGCTAAATACCATAGTGGTAGCGACCAAACAAAGTAGTATCCCGAGCTTAGCTATTATTAAAAAGTTTTGGCTAATTGACACGATGTCTGCTGGGCAGTGGATTGTTGAAAAAGATACAACCATTGATTCTGGTAGGATTTTAACTAAGAATATAAATAAAAAAAATGTCTACGGTGCATCTTCGGGTATAACTAAATTCTTGGGGTTAAAAGGACTTCATGACGCAGGTTTTACTGGAAAAGGAGTAAATGTAGTCGTTTTTGATGGCGGCTTTAGCAATGTTCAAAAACTAAGTGTATTTGATACAATGAAATCAGACCAAAGGTTATGGTTCTATCAAGATTTCTCTCAAAATAAAAGAAATATTTTTAAGGCGGGACAACACGGAACTCAAGTTCTTAGTTGCATGGCAGCATATTTGCCGGGTACATATATAGGTACTGGTTATGGTGCCAAGTATGGGATCATTGCCACAGAAACCGGAAGGTTTGAATCGCCTTTAGAGGAATGGGCTTGGATTCAAGGCCTTGAAGAAGCCAATCGGCTCGGTGCTGATATAATCCAAAGTTCTTTGGGTTATACCAGATTTGATCATTCAGAATTTGACCATCAAGAAGATCAATTGTCTCGGTCGGAATGGCCTATTTTCAAGGCTGCTAAAATGGCTGCTCGAAAAGGAATGGTACTCATAAATAGTGCTGGTAATGAGGGCAATGGCAATTGGAAATATGTTGGGTTTCCATCAGGAGCGGAGGACGTGATAGCGGTTGCTGCGGCATTCACCAATGGAGAAATTGCTAATTTTAGTTCTTATGGGTATCCCTCAGGATTTTTAAAACCAAATGTAACAGCAATTGGTGTTCAAACTCCCTGCATATCATCCTCAGGATATATTGTAAATGCATCGGGAACTTCATTTGCAGCGCCTTGCTTAGCAGGTGCAATGACATGTTTAATGCAACTTTACCCTAATCAAAATACTCGATTTTATACACAAATACTTCGTGCAATTTCGAGTCATTCACTAAAACATAGTGATCGATCAGGCTATGGAATCCCTGATTTTTCACTGGCCTTAAAATATTCAAATTCTGAATCTAAAATGCCTTTTTATTCAAATCAATCGAACCTGGATACCCTTTACCCAGGGCAGGAAATAAAAACATTTAGAAAGCCATCAAAGAAATATAAAATATCCTTGATTAACACGGAAGGAACTAAATATACGCAGAAATTTGATGCCATTAATATCTTATTTGCTGGGGTTAAGTTAGACGAACTTCCATCAGGGAACTATGAACTAATAATACGCCAAGGCCTGCGCAAATGGAAAAAGAATATTTACTTTACCAGACCCAACAGTAATAGATAAGGAATGAAAGAAAGAATAGTAATTAGCATCTTTTGTGTAATGATGTTTTCATGTGGAAGTCTTCAAAAGAGTCGGTATCTTGATATAGAAACATCTAAAGAAACCATTATCTATCCCGGAATATCTAATGCTCCCACCACGCATCATATAGTTGTTAAAGCAAAGATGAAAAAATCAGGAACAGTATTTTGTGATACATTTTGGACTAATGGTTATGCAGATAGAGCTCGAGTATTAGATAAGTCAATGAAGCTTTTGGGAAACTCCAAAGTGAAAAAAGGAGAAGAAATTTATTTTGACTTTTATTATTTTGTGGCACCAAATAGGAAGAATGTGCCTGAAAATCTTTGCAACTCCTATGGATCGCGGAGGGAGCTAGCAAAAAAAAACCATGAAGGGAAACTTCTGTTTAGGTTCCAAATTGGGGGTTCAAAATTCTATTACCTAAGCATTAATGATGTTTTGAAAGCGGACCCCGTTTTTGGAGAGTAAAAACTTATTCCTTTAATTTTCAAATTAATTTCTCCTGAGTTAATTTTGTAAGATATAATAATGGAAAATCAAATAGAAAAAATAGATTGCTTAATCATAGGGAGCGGACCTGCGGGTTATACTGCTGCTATATATGCTGCAAGAGCTGATATGAAACCTGTGGTTTATGAAGGGCTTCAGCCTGGAGGACAATTAACCATAACAACGGATGTAGAAAATTACCCTGGATATCCAGATGGAATAATGGGCCCAGAAATGATGGAAATGTTCAAAAAACAAGCGGTACGCTTGGGAACTGTTGTTCGATTTGGAATGGTTACAAAAGTTGATTTCAAGGACGGTGGTCCACAAATGGTTACTGTCGACGGTCAGCACAAGATCGAGGCAAAGTCTGTTATTATATCTACAGGAGCTAGTGCCAAGTGGTTAGGTCTTGAGTCCGAAAGCAGACTCAACGGCAGTGGTGTAAGTGCCTGTGCTGTCTGTGATGGATTTTTCTATCGTGGGCAAGATGTTGCCATTGTGGGGGCTGGAGATACCGCCTGTGAAGAAGCGAGTTATTTAGCTAAAATATGCAAGCAGGTCTATCTTCTCGTAAGAAAAGATCATTTTAGAGCAAGTAAGGCAATGCAACATAGAGTTCACTCCACTCCAAACATTGAAGTGCTGTATAACACAGAAACGGATGAAATATTGGGAGATAAAACAGTTGAAGCCGTAAGGGTAATTAACAACCAAACGCAGGAGAAAAGAGAAATCCCTGTTAAAGGATTCTTTGTTGCCATTGGTCACACGCCCAATACAGGTATTTTTAAAGAATTTTTAGAAATGGATGATCAAGGGTATATTATTACAAAGCCAGATTCCTCTTACACGAATGTAGATGGTGTTTTTTGTAGTGGTGACGCACAAGATAAAATTTATAGACAAGCAGTTACAGCAGCTGGATCTGGCTGCATGGCAGCTTTAGATGCAGAACGTTGGCTATCTGCTAAAGGGCACTGATATCGAGAATGATAAAAGGGGCTGCATTTATACCGTGCATTTTGTTTTGGCCATTACTTGGCCAATTCCATCAAACGGTTCCTTTGGTGCCCGAGGGCCTTCAAACCAATGAACCATCCATTGCCATTGACCCTAAATATCCTGCGTTTCAGGTTTTGGGAAGCAATACATCCCAATTTTTTATTAGTAAGAATGCGGGTCAATCATGGGAGCCCAAATTGCTTGATCCTAAAGAAGGGTTTTATGGAGATCCAGTAACTTATATAAGCCGAGAAGGTCATATTTATCTCACTCATTTATCCAAAACTGAGGGAAAAGAATGGCCCAATCATTTTGATCGGATTGTTTTTCAAGGTAGCACCGATGGTGGGAAAACCTTTTACAGTTCTAGTATGGGGTTTGTAGATGGTAAAATGCAGGATAAACCCTGGATTTCTGTGGATGAAAACAAAAGAAGTCCGTACAAAAATAGAATATATATCACTTGGACTGAGTTTGATACCTATGGGAGTTTAAATCCCAAGGACTCATCTAGAATTAAATGTGCTTTCTCAGATGACTATGGAAAGTCATTCTCTGATCCTATTACTATCTCTGATGTGTCAGGTAATGCAGTCGATGGAGATAATACCTTAGAAGGAGCGAATTTGACTGTTGGAAGGAGGGGTGAATTATATTGTGTTTGGGCAGGTAAGAATAAAATATGGCTTGATATCAGCAGAGATGGTGGTAAAACCTGGGGCATAGATAAAGGGATAGGAAATCAGCCCAATGGTTGGAATATTGAGCACTTAACTGGAATTGAGAGGGCTAATAGTATGCCATTTATTCAATCCAATCGGAAAGGACGTCTCCTGGTTGTATATGGGCACGATGGAAAAGGAACTCAGGATATCTATAGTATAAGTTCGAGAGATTATGGAGTTAATTGGTCCTCAGAGGTGCAGGTGAACTCTCTTGAAAATAACCCCACAGATCAATACATGCCTCATATGTGCAAGGATAGGGAAACAGGAGACATATACGCAACCTATTATACTCGTAGATTCTCAAACAATAATATTTTTATCGACGTAGTTGTCGTTCCTTTTGAGAAAGGCAAATGGGGCAAAGAATATAGAGTGACCAAAAGATCAATTACGCCTCCCGGGGAAGATATTTTCTTTGGAGATTATATTGGTGTTG
>JAURQA010000208.1 GCA_030836345.1 Bacteroidota bacterium | reverse complement strand
TAATGCTCAATTACCGCATCTGGGTAATTGGTAAAGTAATCATCCGATATTGGTGTCATTATACCACTTTCAATTACAGCACCCGCTTTCCTACGAATTTCAGTTAATTCCACATTTGCACCAAAAGCTTGTAAAGCTTCCATGCTTGGAAAAAGCATAATTGCATGCAATTGATTAGGATCATCTTTTTCTGTTCCTGCAAACAAGAACTTTATTCCCATTTCGTTTATTCTATCTTCTTGTGACTTTACCATTGCCTTCCAGGTATCGAATCCCTTGGTGATTTTAATTTGGATTTTCACAATAATGCTCATTTGTAATTTCCTCTTGCAGAACTTCCCACCTCTAAACTTGATTTATAAGTTACAAAAAAACTATGAAAACGTTGCGTAAAAAGTATCTTTTTGTAGGCGAGATTTCTAATTTAGAGAAAGCATGCTTGGATCAGCTCAATTCCGTAATATTGGGTATCTTATCTTGCATGATTTGTAGCTTGGGTTAATCTGCTGGAAATAAACAATGACAGCCGTTTTAAAGTAAGGGTTTTCTGGTCATGAGAAGAGAGCGTAAAAAGGACCCAAAGAATTATATTGAAATGCGCATTGAGCAACTCTTAGAAGATAGAATGAAAGAAAAGGATAGTTTTAATCGTCAATGGTTATGGCGGGTTATTACTGAATTGAAATATGTTAGGGCAATGATGGAGTAGAGGTGAATTAGCGGTTTGCTTGTGATGAAAGAAAAATACTTCAAGAATATAATTTTGTATAAATCGATTTTACTCATCCTAATAATTATTTGGGGTGGAACTGTTCAAATAAGCAATGCAGAAAGTAGCGACAAAAACAATTTTACAGATTTAGGAGGGATACTTTTTAGTATCTTTTCAGTACTTTATTTAATCACCTGTTATCAGCTTTACAATTTTAAAGTACTTGGCAAAAAACTATTTGCACCATTAGTTGCAGCATTCATTGTTTTGGGTTTTGCAACTGAAACAATGAACCCAATGCAGATTGATAAGAATTTATTTTATCTGGTTATTTTCTATATTGTTTCACCTATATTCTTTATTGCTCAAGGCCTTGTCATGGGAATGATTTACTTTTCAAATATTAACGAAAATTTTGCAGATCATTAATGAAGAACCCATCAGCAAGTCTAATTGACGTTCTATTTGCTTACCTGATAATTTTCTATAAGTTTTAATTCATTGAATGGAGGATCAATTGGCTCGCAAAACATATATAGCAATCCATACATACATGTCCGATGAGGCAAAAACGCAAATGTTAACAACTCCTTACGAAGAGGATAAACAAACCGATGTTGAATGGGAAAAACGTTGGACTTTTGATAAATGTAGATGCGTAGAAGCATGGATGGGAAATGATGACTTCTTCTTTTGTCATTGGGAATCCGAAGAAGAACAAGACATTCATGATGCCTTAGAATTAAATGGCTTAGACCAATTCTGTGTTATAGCATGTTATAGAATTCACTCGCACATTGATACGAAAGCTTTGACAGGCAAAACTAGATCTTATCCACCATGGAAGGACTAAACAACATAGCCTCGCGGAAATACTAAGTGCTATTTGCTCGTTAAATAAACACAGCTATCAAAGTCCTTTTGCCATCGATTCAATCTAAACAACATTAAGGCCTCTTGAATAATACCAACTTAAAGTTTTGTGTGAAATATCCATAATTATATTTAATCCGCAGACGCCCCATTAGCGTAAAAGCCAAAATGTTAAGGATAAATTATGAAAAAGCTTTATATTCTAGCACTATCGCTGCTCCTAAGCGTGCAACCGCTCTTTGCCGCAATGACGGGTGGCGGAGACTCCGGTTCCTCAAGCAATTCCAGTTCCTCAAGTAGCTCTAGCTCATCAAGCAGTTCGACAAGCACGTCCAGTGCTTCAGGTTATTCAAATTCATCATACTCATCCACAGAAGGTGGCGGTTATAGTTCAAAAAAAGATAAGAAGAAGAAAGAGTTTGATCCGTTTGAAAGCATATATGGACTGATAAGATTGGAGAAGTTTGCTGAGGCTCATGAATCGTTAAAATTCATTAGAGTTCTGACCCCATCTAAAGACGCTGATAAGTATAACTTATTGGGCTTCACGGCCAGGAAAAGTGGCGATTTAAACGCAGCGGCAGAGTATTATAAGAAGGCTTTGGAGATAAACCCAAAACACATCCAAGCTTTGGAATATCAAGGCGAACTTTACTTACAGCTTGGAGCAATAGAACAAGCAAAGAAGAACCTTGAGAAAATAAAGACAATTTGTTGGTTTATTTGCAAAGAAAAGAAGATGTTGGAAGAAGCAATAAAATTAGCGTTGAATTAACTGTATTGAGAAAACAAACCTAACAATACAGATGTAGCGGCACATTTTTTTTTACTCATGCGCATTACTCATATAACGCTAGCTCTTTTTACCTTCTTCAGCACATATGCATATGCAAATGAAGAGTGCGACATTCTTGCTTCTTTAGAAGCCGACCCTAGCTCCGTTTCAAGTCCGGTAGCTTTTAATGATATTCAGTCCAGTTCAATCATATACGCCTGCTCTAAAGCAATTATGCGAAATGACGAAGCTAAGCCACGTTTTTTACTACAAAGAGCGAGAGGATATCTAAAGGGCGGTGAGAGCGAAAAAGCGCTTTTGGATTTGGAACATGCCCACAAACTTGGATATCCAGCGGCTACCTTTGGTTTGGCGACTACATATTTTCTTGGCGATGATGTTGCCCAAGATTTACACAAGGCCAGACAATTTTTCATACTTTCGTACGAAAATGGGGTTTTGTGGTCCGCACAGGGCCTCTCGCTGCTTTATGGCAATGAAATGTATGAAGATTACGATTTAGGAAAAGCTAAAAAATGGGAAGCAAGGTTCAAAGATGGCTACTAAACGGGCCACAAAGCGACACGACAAATACACTTTTTAAAGTAAGTTGTAATATCACCACGAGATACGCTTAACTAAACCAAAAGCGGGTAGCTCAGCGCAGAAGACGGCTTTGATCTTGCAACCATCAGCTTTGACCTAAAGACGGCATCGTCTTTTTTTAAATAAAGAATTATGTTTTTTTTATCTCACACGTGATGCTGTATTCGTATCTCGT
>JAURQA010000207.1 GCA_030836345.1 Bacteroidota bacterium | reverse complement strand
TATTCCAATGCCCGCAGCAAGAAGGGTCCATGATTTAGCAGAAAATGGAAGATGCTTTCCAAATGCAATAATGCCTAGAAAAGGAAGCATGAGCATGAATTCTGCATTTCCCATACTATAAATCACCCATAAAAAGTGGAGAGTAAATGCGAGAATAGCCGATTTTCGGAGGCCTGAATCTAAAATCCAAACATGCCTTGTACTCTTTCTAAATCTAAAGAACAAAACAATTGAACTCAGCAGTAGGAGAGGCAATATCCAAAGAATGGGATGGATTTTGAGTAGCAAGAAAACGTTGCCGTGAACTTGAATCAAAGTTCGGATGCTATTTATTACAGTGAAAATAAAATGTTCTGGCCCTATGCGAGTGGCGACTAAACCTTTTTGCACATCTTCAGTGATAAAGTACCACAGACTCAAGTTAGTATTAGAGGCAAATCCTAAGTAAATGGCAAGAATGACAAGTCCAGATAATAGGAAGCTTATGAATGCAGACCTCGATTGGATAGCGTAAATAATTCCCCAAGATAATAACCAAAAGATGTGGATTTGATGAAATAATACGGCCAGCACCATGGAGCCAAAGCCTAAGAGTAAATTCTTCCAACTTTTTGCACTTTTTAGCAAGAACCATGAGCCAAGTAAGCTAAAGAAAAGCGGAATGACATAGGTCTCATTTAAAGAAGCAAATCGCAGACACGCAAAGCAGCAAGCACAAAAAAGAGTAAGCGCAAATGCTAGTCTTTTATCTGTTGATTTTTTAAGGATGAAATAGAGAAAGAGGGAACTCAGTCCCATGAGTAATCCATTTATTTTGAGCATAAGTAGCATTGCTTTTCCGGGGAATAGTTGAGCAATGCCATGCCCTAGCCAATTGTATAATAAGTGGTGAGGGCTGGTTAAATAGTTGCCACTTTCCATACTGAAGGCATAACCATAGGCATCACCACTTTGATTTTGATTAGGTAGCAGCCATAGAAAAAGAACGTATACACCTATAAAAGTAGGGATGGAATTGTTTTTTATGATTGCTTTTAAATTCAATGGTTCTTCCTTAAGCGTGCAGCAAAAATGAACTAATTTTGTCAAAGTTATGCAATCGTTGGCGATAGAAGATGTTTTACGAATTCCAATTGTACGGAAGGTCGCCGATTTAGCGGAAAAACTAAATATAGAGGTATACATAGTAGGTGGTTTTGTGCGCGATATTTTTCTTGAACGAGAAAGCAAGGATTTAGATATCGTAGTCTTAGGTAAAGGAATTGAATTTGCCCAAACACTCAGTAATACTCTAGGAGAAGGCGTACGAACAGCATATTTCAAAAACTTTGGCACAGCACAAGTGAAATATGAAGATTGGATTCTTGAATTTGTTGGTGCGCGTAAAGAGAGTTATAACCGAGATAGTAGAAATCCCGTGGTTGAGGATGGAACGTTAGATGACGATCAAAAGCGCAGAGATTTCACCATTAATGCCATGTATATTAGCCTAAATAAAGACACTTTGGGAGAAGTTATTGATCCATTTGGCGGCATGGAACACATGAAGCAAAAGTTAATTCAAACCCCTTTAGATCCTAAAGTTACTTTTGATGATGATCCTTTGCGAATGCTGCGGGCAATTCGTTTTGCTGCCCGTTTTGGCTTTAGATTGAGTGATGAAGTGATGCAAGCCATTACCGATTATTCAGATCGCATAAAGATTATTTCAGCAGAGCGTATCATTGAAGAGATCAATGGGATGATTATGGCCGATAAACCTAGTTTAGCTTTTAAGCTGATGGAGATGACCGGCCTCTTGAAAATCATTTTTCCAGAATTAGTAAGGCTTAAAGGAGTAGAGGTGAGGAATGGCCAAGGTCATAAGGATAACTTCTATCACACCTTGCAAGTCTTGGATAATATTTGTCCTAATACAGATAACTTATGGCTGCGATGGTCGGCCATTATGCACGATATAGCAAAACCCCCCACAAAGAGGTTTGAGGAAGGGCATGGATGGACCTTTCATGGGCATGAAGACTTAGGCTCTAGGTGGGTTAAGAAAATATTTAGGAGGCTGCGGCTACCATTGGATGAAAAAATGAAGTACGTGGAAACCTTAGTGCGACTTCATCTGAGACCTATTGCATTAACCAAAGAAACCGTTACAGATTCTGCAGTGCGCCGCTTAATTGTAGATGCTGGGGACTATTTGGATGATTTACTTATCCTTTGTAGGGCAGATATTACCAGTAAGAATGAAGTTAAAGTAAAGCGCTTTTTAGCAAATCTTGATACTGTGGCCGATAAGGTCGCTGATGTTATTGAGAGAGATAATTTAAGAAATTGGCAACCCGTGGTTAATGGAACTCATATTATGGAGCGCTATCAAATAAAAAATCCAAGGGAAATTGGAATGCTTAAGGATGCTGCCCGCTCAGCAATTTTGGATGGAGAAGTTCCCGATGTATTGGACCCAGTACTCCTCTTTTTAGATAAATTAGCCGCGGATAAGAATATTAAGCGCAAGATTGATTAAATTTTACTCATTTACTACGGATTAATTCAGTACTCCTTTTATATTTGACCATGCGTTTAGTGAAAGCATTTGGAATAGTCCTTATAATCATCATTATTGCCTCCTGCAAGGATGAAGGAGTAAACACCATAGGACGATATATTTCGGAGGACGACACGGCTTATTCTGCTGACATTATTAGCGCTTCGAAGAAGATTAATGCAGACCCTGAAAATGCAGAACTCTATTATCTTAGAGGAAATGCCTTTTATTTTTTAGATCAGTTTTCCGATGCAGAAATTGATTTTAGTACTGCAATTAAATTAGATAGTTTCAATGCCTTGTATAATTTTAAATTGGGCGATTGTATTCTTAATATGGACACTAGTAATTCATTAAGAGCTATGGGCCATTTAGAAAACGCACTCCTTAGAAAACCCAACTATTACGAAGCCATGAATGCCTTGTCTACACTTTATATTGCGAGGCAGGATTACGATAAAGCAGATGATTTATTGAAGAAGTTAAGCAGTAATTTGGATTTTAGTGACCAAGCGTGGATTCTTAGAGGGATTATTAAAAAAGAACAAAAAGATACTGTAGCCGCATTGGCAATGATGGAGAGGGCGCTTCAAATTAACCCGAGTAATGTGGATGCGACCAGCCAAATTGCCAATATTTATTTAGTTCAACAAAACCCCTTGGCTAAGTCTTACTATAAAAAAGTATTAGCCTTGGATCAGTTTAATTATGATGCCTATTATCATTTAGGTTTAATCGCTCAAAATGCGGGGGATTATGATGAGGCCGATAAGCTGTACAATCAAGTAAAGAGCTTAAAAAGAGATTATGTATTTGCTTGGTATAATTTAGCTGTGGTATACCTCTTAAAAGGAGATTGGTCAGATGCCATGGAACATGCGGAGCAAGTATTAACCTATAACCCAGACCATGATAATGCATGGGCTTTGCAAGGGTATATTTATGAGCAAAAAGGAGAGTTGGACAAAGCAAAGAAGTTATATGAGAAAGCTTTAGGGATTAATCCCAACAATCAAAAAGCTGCAGAGGGTTTAGCCAGTATTAAGCCTTAGAACTCCAAAAAACTATTCGTTTATAATCCGGCACATTTGAATGCATAGCCTTTTCACGGCTATTGCTGGAGTTAAAAAGGGGCATGGAAACTTAGCATTGGCTTCTAAGGGCCTAAAAGATTGTTTTATTGTACCCATAATGGGATGGATTAATTAAGATAGCTCGTTTTATATGCCCTAAATTGAACGACTAATTCGTTGTGAAATTGATTTGGATCAAAAAAAAGCCCCTTGAGTTATCAAGGGGCTTTTCTACATAAGTAAGAATGTAGGATTAAATCATGCTTTTTGCTTCTTCAATCCATTTATGCCATTGTTCCAAACTTGACAAACTATCTTTTTCTTCTAGCTTTTTGATTTTGGCATCTGTTAAGCCAGCCATTTCTTCTAGGGTTTTAACGCCTATTGCTATGAGCTTTTTCTCAAATGCTGGACCTACTCCAGATAGTGACTTAAGATCAGCAGCCTTTGCTTTTTTAGCGGCTTTAGGAGCAGCTGCTTTCTTCTCAGCTTTTGGCTTCTCTTCCTTCTTCTCTGCTTTTGGAGCGGCTTTCTTTTTTTCTGCTTTAGGTGCAGCTTCTTTTTTCTCTGTTTTCGGAGTAGCTTTTTTCTTTTCAGCTTGCTCTAATTGAGCTCTCAATTCAGATAAAGCATCTAGCTCACCTAGTGTTGCATTATCATTTGAAGCATTATTGCGTTTCGCATTAGCAGAAG
>JAURQA010000206.1 GCA_030836345.1 Bacteroidota bacterium | reverse complement strand
AGCGTATATCAGTTTTAAGGGCCTGATTAATTCTTTGTATAATTTTTTCTTTTGCTTGGGCAACAAGATCATCCCAGTTTTGACCATAGTCAGCGGGTGTATTAATCATGACAAACCAATTCTCGCATCCTTCGGGAGCATCTGAAGTTTTTAGTTTACTGCTAATATTTATGTAAACAGTGGGGTCGTCAGGGAGTGTTTTTTTATTAAATATTTGATTAAACTCCTCTTGATAGTTTTTGCTAAAGAGAATATTGTGGAGCCCTAATTCTTTAAATGAGTGGTTGATTCCCCAATAAAATATAATTGCACTGCTGCTATTTTCGGCATTTGAAATTTTAGTTGGAACTTTCTTATCCAACATTTTATAAGTGAGCTTGGCATCGACATTACTTACAATAACTTTGCTGGGAATAAACGCACCATTTTTGGTTTCTAGGCCTGTGATTTTGTTTTCTTTATGACATATCTTCTGAACTTCGGTATCAAATTTAAAGGAAACTCCAATGCTTTTTGCAAGATTATATAGCGATTCTGCTATGTTTACCATCCCATATTCAGGGAAGTAGGCCCCTTTGTTAATTTCTATATTGGGGATAACGCAAAGGGTAGCAGGAGCTTGATATGGGTTGCTGCCATTGTAGGTAGCAAACCGATTGAAATATTGAATAGCGTTTGGATTCTTGAAATACAAGGAGATATTCTTATTCATGGTTTGAAACATATTTAACCGCCAAAGATTTAGAATACCATACAGTCCGCTTCGTCTGAGGTAGGTCTTTGGGGTATGTAAGCTGCTCTCCAAAAAAACAGGAGTGGTCAAGTCATAGTTCCGTTTGATTCTTTTTATGAATTTTTTAACTTTAGGAAGAGGTTCGTTAAAGGCTTGGCTAAACTCAGTGCTGAACTTTTTTGGGTCGCTGTTGGCTACAAATTGTTGCCCATTATCGAAGAAGTAGGTGCATACTTTATCTAATTTCAGGTATTTAAATTGGTTTTTTTGACCTGTTAGCTCGTAAAGTTCGTCTATCAATTCTGGCAAAGTAAAAAGAGAGGGGCCCGTATCAAAGCTGTATCCTTTGGATTTAATCTGACTGATTTTACCTCCATATTGATGATTTTTTTCGAGGATAGTCACCTGGTATCCCTTACATTGCAGCCGTATTGCTGCAGATAGGCCTGCAATTCCTGAACCTATTACTAAGGCCTTATTTTCCATTTTATCTCTTGTATTCCTTGGCAAAAGTATATCAATTAATTACAGATGGACACTTAAATAGTTTCAACTTTGCAAAAAATAATGTAAAAAACTTGCAAAAATTAAGAAGTTTACTATTTTTGCGTCAACACAAAAACACAAAAGTAATAAGATGAAAAAAATCACAATCGCCTTAGCTGCAATCGCAATGATTTCATTCGCTGCCTGCACAAACGCTGAAACTGCTGAAGGAGCTGAAGAAGCAACTACAGAAGAAATGACAACTGAAGAAGCACCTGCTGAAGAAGCTGCTGCTGAAGAAGCACCTGCTGAAGAAGCTCCAGCCGAAGCTCCAGCTGAAGAAGCTCCAGCCGAAGCTCCAGCTGAAGAAGCACCTGCTGAGTAATTAGCACATTAGCTTAAAAAATTTAAAGGCGCTTGAAAAAGCGCCTTTTTTTTTGTTACTTTGTTAAAGATTGAAAAAATTAGGAATCATAATTGCTTTCATTGCGATGGGTTTTTGCGCAAAGGCTGATAGTATCATTGCTCCAGAAGCACTGGTAGTTCCTGGTTTTAGTATTTCGCCTAATCCAGTCGTTGGGAATACATTTGTGATTCAATTAAATTTTACTAAGGAGGAGTTTCCAAAAGCTCGCTTGAGTATATCTAATGTGTTGGGTCAAATGGTTTATGCCTATTCACTTAAAAAGGTTGATTACGATAATAATTTTGTTCGCGTCGATGTATCTCAAACCAAATTGGAAAAAGGCGTTTATTTTGTCCAAATTAAGAGTGAGGAATCCTCAAAAACAGTTAAATTAGCCATTCGCTAATTAACAATGTCAGATCATTTTATTATTAGAGAAGCGCGGGTTCAAGATGCCTCTAGTGTAATGAGTTTGATTAATGAACTTGCTGTTTATGAGGGTGAACCAGATGCTGTTGTAGTTGCCTTAGAGGACTTTAAGAATTATGGTTGGGGAGATCAGCCCTTATTTAAATGTTGGGTGGCCATTGCAGAAAATACAGTTGTTGGTATGGCTCTTTGCTATGATAGGTATAGTACTTGGAAAGGCCCTGTTCTTTATTTGGAGGACTTTTATGTAAAACCTGCATTTCGTAAATTCGGAATAGGTAAAAGTCTATTCGAAAATTGTTTAGACTTTGCACTGACAAATCACTATTTGAAGATGACTTGGCAAGTTTTGGATTGGAATGAATTGGCTTTGGATTTCTACAGGAAGTATAAAGCAGATTTAGATTCTCAGTGGATTAACGGTTCTATTAACTTTTATTAAGATCAATGTTAGGTAAGCGAATTTTATTTTTATCCTTTCCATTAATCATAGCTTTTATAATTATTGGGGTCTTTTATCATAGTTTTCCATTTTCAATATGGATAGAGACAAAGGGAATTATTCCGCGAAGTCTCAATGGTCTTTGGGGTCTGTTCTTTGTTCATTTTATCCATGGAGATTCAAACCACCTTTGGGCGAACGTTCCAAATTTGGTGTTCTTGATGTTTATATCTATTGCTTTCTTCCCAAGTATCGTAAAGCGTATATTTTTATATACTTTCTTTCTTACTCCAATTTTAATGTGGGTGTTTTGCCGAGGGAATGTCATGCATATTGGAGCTAGTGCTTGGATTTATGCTCTGTTTGGCTTTCTGTTTTTTACAGGAATCCTTGCAAAGAATCCTAAGGTACGAGCGGTTACTTTATTTACAGGGTTCGCTTTTGGTGGAATGTTCTGGGGAATTCTACCTCTTCAACCAGGGGTTAGTTGGGATGGCCACGCCTGTGGTCTGGCAGCTGGAGTAATAAGCGCTATTCTTATTAAAAGTAGGGTAGCTCTTCTTTTTCCGGTGGTTGCTAAGGATTGGCAAAATGAAATGGATGATGAATACCCTGATCATTATGAACAATTTGATCAATCAATTCGACGCTAGGACTGCATGGTCTTTGGATTTATCCTTAAAGCTAAAGAATATCCAAAAAGCGATGGCAATAACCAATGTATAAGCAGCAAAGCTTAACCATATTCCTTGCCAGTCTTTTCCTTGATCTGTGGTAAAGCAGTGTTGAATTAACCAACCACTAATACTGCTCCCTAAAACTGCTCCAAAACCATTAGTCATCATGGTAAACATTCCTTGGGCACTCGATCGTATGCGCGAATCGGACGAGGTTTCAACGTATAATGAGCCAGAAACATTAAAGAAATCAAAGGCCATTCCATAGACAATACAGGAGAGTATAATTAATGCAAAACCTTCTGAGGGGTTCCCGTATGCAAAAAACCCAAATCGAAGTATCCAGGCAAACATAGAAATTAACATAACTTTCTTTATTCCGAACCTACTTAAAAAATAAGGGATGGCTAGAATAAAGACGGTCTCTGATATTTGAGAAATGGAGATAATAAGGGTGGAATATTTGACGGTTAATGAATCAGCATATTTTGGAATATTTGCAAATTCACTTAGGTAAACATCTCCATACATATTACTGAGTTGCAAAGCTCCCCCTAGCAGCATGGAGAATGCGAAAAAAAGAGCCATTTTATAATCGGCGAAAAGCTTGAAGGCGTTTAGCCCTAATTTTTCAGACCAGCTCACGTCATTTTTAATGAGCTTAGGTGGAGGACACTTGGGTAAGCTAAATGCATATAATCCTAAGGCTACGGCCGCTGTAGAAGCAATGTAAAACATATTCGCAGAAGCTTTGTTTCCGGTAAGGTTGGTAACCCACATAGCTGCAATAAACCCTATAGTTCCCCAAACACGTATGGGTGGGAATACTTTGATAACATCATATTTTTCTCGCTTTAATATGGCGTAAGGGATGGAATTAGATAAAGGAATGGTTGGCATATAAAAGATCATAGCCATTAAGATGATTTGAAAAAAAGAGTAAGGATTCTCACATTGAGGAAGCATTGCTAAACAAATTCCGCTGATTATATGGAGTACTCCATAAAGTTTTTCAGCACTCACCCATTTATCTGCAATAATACCAACGATAGCAGGCATGAGTATGGACGCAATTCCCAGTGTTGAGAATATAGCTCCAAAGGACTGTCCATCCCATTGTTTTGTTATAAACCAATAGTTAGCTATGGTGATCAGCCATGCTCCCCATACGAAGAACTGGAAAAAGCTCAGAAGGGTTAATCGAAGTTTTATTGACATTTTTCGTATTTTGTTTTAAACCATTGCTTCAAGCGAAAAGTTAAGAGCGTTTCAAAGCTACTTTAAAACTGTTTTTCTATAGAAGATTATTTTCAATGTAATCAATTAGGCTATGGATAATCTTAATATGAATTTCTTGGGCTCTATCTGCAAAAGAACTGCGCGGTGCTCTTATCTCCACATCGGCCATTCCTGCCATATCTCCCCCATCATTACCAGTAAGAACGATCGCTTTCATTCCGTTTTTTTTGGCTGCTTCTAAAGCATTAATAACATTCTTGCTATTTCCACTGGTGCTAATACCCAAAAGAACATCTCCTGAATTACCAAGCGCTTCAACCATACGGCTAAATATGAATTCGAAGCCATAATCATTTCCCACACAGCTTATGTGGCTTGGATCGCTGATGGCCATTGCTGCAAGTGCAGGCCTATTTTTTCTGTATCTTCCGCTCAGTTCTTCCGCAAAGTGCATGGCATCGCAATGGCTTCCACCATTTCCGCAGCTCATCACCTTGCCTCCGCCTTTTAAACTGTCCACCAGTATTTGACCAGCCTGAGCAATGCGCTCAAAATTTTCCTGAGTAGAAAATTCTTTTAAAATCTGTTCTGCTTCTGTAAAGTGTTGCTCAATCGTCTTTTGCATATTTTTTATCTGTGAATCGCTCTAAAGTTTTCTAAGCCCTCTTTTAAGAAAACCACAAATTTGTTTGCATCATAGCCATTGGTTTCAGCTGTTTGGTTTTCTTTAGTCATTACTGTCTCAGTATAGGGGTCTAAAATAACATATAATGGTTGACTATTCATATTAAAATAACACGCTTGTATTTCAGCATTTTTATCACCTAGTGTACTTATTTTATCCCCGCTACTTCTTCCAATAAATTGTTGACTTTTTGGTAATTTGATTTTTTTATCGTCTACATATAACGAGGCTACAACGAACTCTTTTTTGAGGGATTTTGATACTCTTGGATCAGACCACACTTTTTCCTCCATTTTACGACAATTTACGCATCCATGTCCTGTAAAGTCAATAAAAACAGGAAGCCGAAGCTCTTTCCCAGCTTCTATGGCCTCTTCGTAGTCAAAATACCCGGCAATTTCCTGGGGGACTTCCAACAGGTCTGCATAGCTAGGTGTTTTTGCAATATTACCCTCAAGATCAGAAGCATGTCTGCCTATTACAAAATCTTGAGTGGCTGTAGGTGGCATAAATCCAGCCAAAAATTTTAATGGGGCTCCCCACAGCCCTGGAATCATATATACTGTGAATGATAAGGTTGCTATGGCTAGTATTAATCGGGGTACTTTTAAAAATGGAAGGGGGCTGTCGTGCGAGAACTTGATTTTTCCTAAGAGGTATAGTCCCATTAAAGCAAAAATTACAATCCATAAACTTAGGTAAACTTCTCGATCTAAAAGGCCCCAGTGATAGGTTTGATCTGCAACGCTTAAGAACTTAAGAGCAAGTGCTAACTCAACAAAACCTAAGCATACTTTTACACTGTTTAACCAACCTCCACTTTTAGGAAGCTTTTTGAGGTAGCTGGGGAAAATAGCAAATAAGCTAAACGGAAGAGCAAAAGCTAATCCAAATCCTAGCATGGCAATTATAGGACTTCCAAATGAGTTGGTTTTGGCCGCTTCTACTAAAACGGTTCCTACAATTGGCCCAGTGCAACTAAAAGATACAAGCGCAATAGTAACTGCCATAAATACCGGTCCTAGAATTCCACCTTTATCTGCTTGTTGATCTGCTTTGTTCACTAATGAAGAAGGGAGTACCAATTCAAATGCACCGAAAAAACTGGCTGCAAAAAAAACAAATATGGCAAAGAAAAATATGTTTGGTGCCCAGTGGGTACTCAACCAGTTTCCTGCATTTGCACCAAATATTGATGCTATAACGGTACCTAACAGAACGTAAATGGCTATTATAGATATCGCGAAGGTAAAGGCCTCTCTATACGTTTGTTTCTTGCTCTTATCTTTCATGAAGAAGGAAACGGTCATAGGAATCATTGGGAATACGCATGGAGTGAGTAACCCTAAAAAACCACTGAGAAGCGCCGCTATAAATATTTGCCAGTAGCTTGTCGATGAGCCATCGGAAGAGCCTTTGGGAACACAAGGTGCAGTATCGCTTTTATTTGATTTTGCATAGTGACCTATTCCTGACTTTACGGACGCTTCTTTTTCTGTGCCCTCGGTAGCTATTGAATTTGTATCCTCTACTAACGCAGGAGTTTCTTCTGTAATAACTTCTATAGCCTCTGGCTGTGTCTCTACTTTTAATACTTCTGGTTCAATCTTTGGATTCTTCTTTTGGTCTGCTGGCTTAGCCGTGGAACTTATCTCTATTCCAGAGGAGCTGAATTTATCTTTCACTAAAACACATTGTCCAGACTCTGCATCAATACACATTTGGCCATAAAATTCAATTTTTATTTCGTCTATATTATCCAAGACTTTTATTTGTTGAATGAATTTTACGGCTCCTCTGAACTCTCCCGTCGCGCAATTAAAGATATCGTCTTCATGCATTTTATCTCCATAAGGCTTTAAACCACCAACCAGTTGGAATGAAGGGTTTGGATCAAAAGTAATATCTGCTCGAATAGGCCCATCATCTTCAGGGCAATCTGAACGATTACTAAAGAGATGCCAGTTGTCGGGGGCAGTAGTTGTAATAACAATATCAACGATATCGTTCTTTTTTACACTTGTTTTATTGGGTATGGCTTTAAATTTGGGGGTTTCTACCATCTGGCCATTGAGGCCAATAACACTTGTTATTAGTATTGCCAAGAAAGCTAGATTAGATTTATTGATTCGTGTAAATAGCATGATAAGCAAAGGTAATTTGAATATTTCATTATTTGACCATTTCTGAGGTCTTATGGCTTTTTGATTATGAGGCGTTGGTTTTCCACAGTGTTTACTCTTTTGCCTTGGTTCTATTTTTACAATCGTGCATATTTGTTTCGTGCACAAATTTGCCACAGAAAGAATAGCTTTATCAGGGCTTAGAATACTAGGTTTT
>JAURQA010000205.1 GCA_030836345.1 Bacteroidota bacterium | reverse complement strand
TTTAAAAAACAATTCCTACTCTTTCCTTAACACCTCCACGGTTGATAGCGGGTCCATCGTTTCGAATAAATGGAACCTTGGAGATGGAAGTGCAATCGCTCAAAGCCTTAACCTTAATAATCACGTCTATGCGCAGGATTCTTCGTATACGATTACCTTAATTATAGAAAGCAATCAAGGATGTATTGACACGAGCACTAAAGTTGCCAGCATATGGCCACAAGCACAGGTTTCTTTTTCTGTAAATGATAGTGGACAGTGCTTTAACGATCAATTGTTTAACTTTACAAATGAGTCAAAAATTAGTAAGGGTACACTGAGTTATCAATGGATCCTAGGCAATGGAAATACAGATACTACAACCAATGTAAATGGGGAGAAATATGCCTTAGGTACAAATATCGTGCGCCTAGTTAGTACTTCTAATCAAGGATGTAAAGATACCTTGGATCGGAGAATAATTGTTCACCCCAACACCCAGCCTAATTTTGATATTGATACCTTATTTGGCTGCTTTAAAAGCAATCAGTTTACCTTTAATAACAGTAGCACCTTGTCTAAAGGAACCATGAATATTCGGTGGGACTTTGGGGATAGTACATTTAATACCATAGCAAATACTGTTACCAAAAAGTTTAGCAGACCAGATACCTTCACCATTGAACTGATGACGGTAACAAATATGGATTGCTTTGATTCAACTAGTAAGTCGGTAATTGTGCATCATGACCCTAAAGCAGATTTCTCTCTGAATACAGATCGATTTTGCTTTAACAATCAACAGTTCTCTGCCTTTAATATATCCAGTATTCTCTCTGGAACAGAAACTGCACAAATCCATTGGGGTGATAAAACACAGGAGCCTATTGGGGACACCTTAGTTCATACCTATGATAGGGCAGATTCCTTTAAGATAAGTGTGGTAAGCACAAGTGATAATTTGTGTAAAGACACTATGGATCTATTCGTCATTGTTGACTCTATGCCGACGGCAAACTTTACAATATCTCAAGCTAATCAATGTTTTACTGGAAATGATTTTAGATTTACCAATACCAGTAGCAGTCATATGGATACCCTATCCTACACATGGAATTTGGGAGATGGCAGCACCTCCAGTTCAAATGATATAGATAGCAAGTCCTATTCAAACCACGATTCCATGATCGTAAAGTTAGTCGCTACCAACATTTTCAGCTGCATGGATAGTATAAGTAAACCAATCATTGTATATCCGCAACCAGAAGCTGCATTTTCCATTTCGGATGATAGGCAATGTTTCGACCAAAATACTTTTGATTTTACAAATACGAGTAAAGCTAATGTGGGTGTAAATACCACCCAATGGACTTTTAATTTTGGCTTATTAGATACCAATACAAATATCACCAATTGGACTTGGAATACTAGCGATACTTTTGCGGTTCGTCAATTAGTAACTAATTCTAGTGGATGTATTGATTCGCTGGTTAAACAAATAATCATTGACCCTGAACCGACTGTGGCCTTCGCAATCAATGATAATCGCCAGTGTTTCGACAATAATTCTTTCACCCAAACAAACCTCAGTACTGCTAATGTTGGGACTAATAGCTACAGCTGGGATATGGGGGACAAAACCTCATTTACAAGCACTGATGTTGTAAATTATTCTTTCGGGACTTTTGACACTTTTACGATTAAATTAATTGCTACAAATAGCGAAGGTTGTATAGATTCTGCTAGTCAAACAGTTATTGTAGACCAAATGCCAGAGGCTACATTTACAATAGATGATGTAGAGCAATGCCTCCAAGCTAATAGCTATCAATATACAAATACATCTACAACTGCATTTGGAACTTTGGCCAATACCTGGGTCTTGGAATCTCTGGGAAAAATCAATAGCGAAAATATTGATACCAACTATACCTCCGCTGATACATTTACTGTTAAGCTGGTGGTAGAGACCTTGACGGGTTGTTTAGATTCCATTAGTAAAGAGGTAATCGTGCGCCCCATGCCGACTGCTAATTTCACTATTTCTGATGTAGCGCAGTGTTTTAAGAATAATACGGTGGACTTTACGAATACGACTTTCATAAAGTATGGCGCCCTCAATCATCAATGGTTTTTGGGAGATGGAGATACAAGTACCACTATGAGTATCACAAATAAAAACTTTGGTACAGCGGATACTTTTTACAATAAATTAGTTTCTATTAGCACTTTTGGTTGCGAGGATACTATTATCAAACAGGTCTATATACATCCTAGTCCTCAAGCGAATTTTGCCATTAATGATGATATCCAGTGCTTTTCTAAGCATTCTTTTAATTTTACGAACACCTCTGTGGTACAGTTTAATAATCCCATGACTTTTTCTTGGAATTTGGGTGATGCACGCATCAGGGCTTCTCAAGATGTAAATAACCTGCAGTATTTAAATCCAGGTACATACACGGTTCTTTTAGAGGCTATGTCTGATCTAAATTGTCCAGATACACTGAGTAAAGTGATTGAGGTACTCAAAAAGCCTGTGGCAGGTTTTACAACAAGGGACTCTAGCCAATGTTTAATTGGAAATTCATTCAATATGGACAACACCTCTACTGCAGATATTGGAAATGTAACGAGTACATGGAACCTTCAAGATGGAACACGATTTACTAGTGATGATATAAATAATAAAAGCTTTGATCGCGATGGCATTTATACCATTCAGCTTATTGTTGAGGATGCCGCTACATGTAAAGATACGTTCGTAAACAATGTAATTGTACACCCACATCCTGTGGCAATTATACAAGCGAGTAGTACATGTATTAACGAACCATTTACTATTTCTGCTGCTTCTACTATTAAAAATACAGCTATTGTTAAAACTACTTGGGATTTTGGAGATGGCACTCAAGCAAGCACCAGCAATCCTGTTAAATATTTTGGCAATGCAGCAAACTACCTCGTGCGCCTAACAGAGGAATCTGATCAAGGGTGTAAACACGATACGAGCCAAATGGTAACGGTTTGGGCTAAGCCAAATGCTCAGTTTACGAGCACTAAGTTTAGATCTGGCATCAGCGAAGTTGAATATCAGTATACGGACCAATCGACCACAGTCATTGATTGGTGGCTTTGGAAATTTGGCGATGGCCAAATCAGTAATTCCCAGAACCCATTGATTACCTATTCGGATACGGGTACCTTCTTTACTCAATTAATTGTTCGGAACAACCATGGCTGTTTAGATTCCACAAGTTTAGGGCCTGATTTAATTGCTCCTGATTTTTTCTTACACATCCCAAATGCATTCTCACCAAATGGAGATGGGAAAAATGAAGTTTTTGGTCCGGTAATGTCTAAATACTTTATTAATTATTCAATGGTTATTTATAATAAGTGGGGTGAAAAATTATTCGAAAGCACGGATGGGAGTTTTTGGAATGGAATGTATAGGAACAAATTGGTCCCAGAGGGAACCTATATGTATAACCTATATGCCGTAGACCTATTTGGGGAAAATCACATAAGAAGAGGGTCGATAAACGTTCTGAGGTAAAGATAGCATCTCTGGCCGCCCAATCGCATATCTTCTTTATCTTCGCACAAGCTTTTATTAAGAACTCTTTTGAAAAAAAACATGCACATAGGTCTGGAAGGCATTACACTCGAGGCTAAGACAGCTTACTTTGAATGGGAACGAAAATTAGGCGTTCAACTCATTATTGATCTTCGTATTACTCTCAGCAATATACCAAATTCACTGTCCGATTCTATCGATTACGTAAATGTACATCATATTCTAAAAGAAGAGTCGAAGAAAGAATACCACCTGCTCGAAGAACTATCGAAAGTTATTATTCAAAGGATACTAGAGGTAAACCCAAAAGCTAAAAGCGCATATATTAAAATTAGAAAGCCCTTTTTGCCCATTGCATATTACCAAGGGAACGGATCCGTTATTGAGTACTCCGAAAGTCGGTAAATAGAAATAGCTTCTCTTTTTTCTATTCCAGATTTTTATTTTTCTCCAAAAAAATAAAAGTCAACTTATATCAATCTTAAATAACATATTTTAAAAAAAACTTAGCGCAACCCTTTGTATAACTAAGTATTTTTTTTTACTTTGTACTTGTTTTATGTTGATATCCAAATATACTCAAAGTGCACTTAAGGCCCAAGTAAAAAAATGGAGCAGTATATTATTGCTCTTGATTCTTCTTTTTAATGGATCATTGAAAGGACAAGATATATTTTTGAAAGGAAAATATGTTGAAATTGGTGTACATCCTGGATTTTCATTTGGAAGCAGCCAGACCCCGCCGAATAGTCTCGGCTTGCATACACGATCCAATAAAAATGTATTAGGTTTTGTATGCGATTATGACAAAAATGGATGGAACACAGGGAACCCCGGCTATATGGGTGACTACTTTACCCCTGGGAACCCTGTAGAGGGCTGGGGAGTTGAATGGAATAGCACCACGAATAAGCGAAATTTTCCAATTTCAACAAGTGGTCCTAGATGGGATATTAGCAACTCCAAATTTGTTCAAACCTCATCGGGGTCAGAAATAGGTGTTATTTGGGAAGGTACAGCATCTAATGGGAGCAGTCAGCAACTATTCATACAACAGATCTTGACCTTAGATACAAATTCTACATTCTTTACCGTTAACATCAGTGTAAAAAATAATGGTACTCAAAATCTAACAAATGTAAAATACTGGCGCTCGGTAGACCCTGATAACGAACAACCCCTGACAGGAGATTACAAAACGAATAATAAAATCTTAAAACAAGTGGGTTACAATGGTAATAATGACACCGCTCTGGTTGTAGCTCGAGGGCCTACACATGATGTGCCTATTTTCTTAGGTTCTGTCGACTCCAGAGCAATTGTTTCTAAAAAGAACTTTATTAATTACGACCCGGCGGGTATATTAAATAATATCGAGGCACCTGGTTCCGCATTTTTGGCTGACTTATCCATAAATATCGCTTTTAAGCTGGGAGATATTGATGTGGGGGAGTGTAAAATATTCAATTTTTTTTATGCTTTATCTGATAGAGATATCAATAAAATAGGTATGCCCTTACAAAATGATTTTTCATTTGCGAGTGAGTTTCTTACAGAAAAAGAAATTTGCACAGATTCTATTGTAAATTTTTATGATTTCTCGTCGGGTGCAGGAAGCCAATCTATTTCCAAGAACGAATGGGATTTTGATGATGATGGCGTATTTGACCGAACGGGCGACTCTGTAACGTGGACCTATAAAACATTTGGTGAACATTTAGTAACTAAAAGGGCTACCCTATGCGATGGAGATTATTATGATACTGCCATTTATGTGGATATAAAACCAAATGCACATGCATCTTTTGACGTTCAAGACTCCGTATTATGCGGAGATACAAATACTGTAGACCTAGTCAATACTTCTCGCTCTGCAATTGCATTACTTTACGAGTGGAGACTAGAAGATGGGTCGAAAGAAACCTCTAAAGACTTGCAGCGAACATTTAGTTCAGATTCAGTATATAATGTCGAATTGGTAGCATATAATAACAAAGGGTGTCGTGACTCTGTAAGCTTTTCAGACACCGCCTTTATTCATCATATTCCAGTGGCTCTTTTTTCAATACAAGATAGCTCAAAATGTACAAATGAACCTTTTAATTTTATCAATCTTTCGAGTATTGCTGGTGGTACGGCGAGTAGTACCTGGACCATAGGCAATGTTCTTAAAGAAAAAGATTCCATAAACTTAACCAATGTCATTTTGGTTAATGCAGATACATTAAATGTCAAATTAGTGCAAACAAGTAATTTTGGATGCCAGGACTCTCTGAGTAAAAAAATTATTATTCGACCTGCTCCAGTGTCTGGCTTTAGTTCCTCGGCTAAGCGCCTATGCTCTAAAAATAACGCTTTCGTATTTAAAGATACCTCTGACGGGAATAATCGAATTACTCGGGTGGATTGGAATTGGGGCGATGGAAGTACAGATACTGGCCAACGCATAAGTAAAAGCTACACCACCGCAGATACTTTTACGGTAAAGCATACTGTTTATAATAATTATGGTTGTCGAGATTCTAGAAACTTCGAAGTCATCATTGATAGCATGCCAGAAGCTTCTTTCAATATTAATGATGCAAACCAATGCGAATATGAAAATAGCTATACCTTCACTAATCTTTCGAGAACCCATTATGGAGCTATTGAAAGCCATTGGCTAATTGGCGACTCTTTGGTGGAAAACACAACAAATGTGACCAACTTTAAATTTCCTCAGGCAGACTCTGTTGCCATTGAACTGGCAATTAGCAATAGCAATGGATGTAAGGATACCGTGAGTAAAAGCGTTATTATCCTTCCCTCGCCAAGGGCTAACTTTACCATTAATAAAGATTCTCAGTGCCTGAATAATCAAAATTTTGTAGTAGAAAATACCTCTACCTTGAAGTATGGAAGTGCAAGCCAAGTCTGGAAATATGAAACATTTGAGGATACAAGCACTAAAGTTACTTTGAAAAAATACAACACGGACGGAAATTATACCATCCGATTGGTGGTTCTAAGTGACAGCAATTGTGTAGACTCTATAGAAAAAGACATTTTCATCAAT
>JAURQA010000204.1 GCA_030836345.1 Bacteroidota bacterium | reverse complement strand
GTTTGGAGTAGCCCAGCGAGCCAAACTTTGGGAAAAAGGTAGTGAGTATGTTCCTCATGTTTTGGTGATGACAGCAACCCCCATTCCACGAACCTTAGCTTTAACCGTTTATGGCGAATTAGACGTTAGTATTATTGATGAGATGCCTATGGGCCGAAAACCAATAAAAACCGTGCACCGCTATACGGAGCAAAGAGCTTTCCTAATGGATTTCGCAAAGGAACAAATAGCGCTTGGAAGACAAATGTATGTCGTGTTTCCCTTGATCGAAGATAGCGATAAATTAAACCTTCAAAGTCTTATGAGTGGGTATGACATGATCACCCAGTATTTGCCAACTCCAGAGTATACCTACAGCATTGTTCACGGAAAAATGAAACCCGATGAAAAGGAGCATCAAATGCAGCTGTTTAAGCAACACAAAACCCAAATAATGATAGCTACAACGGTTATTGAAGTGGGAGTAAATGTTCCCAATGCAAGCATCATGATTATTGAAAATGCCGATCGATTTGGACTGGCCCAGCTTCATCAATTAAGGGGGCGTGTAGGTCGTGGGACAGAGCAGAGTTTTTGCGTACTATCAACCGCACATCAATTAGGTAAGAGTGCTAGGCGACGCATGAAGACGATGGTAGAAAGTTCAGATGGATTTCATATTGCCCAAGTAGATATGGAATTGAGAGGCCCAGGAGATATGGACGGAACGAAACAAAGTGGCATTTTAGATTTAAAATTGGCAGATTTAAAAACAGATGAACAATTGATCGTTAACACGCGTAAAGATGTGGAATTATTGATCGATCAAGATGAATTATTGACAAAACCAAAAAACATCGTCGTACGAAACGAAATGGATAAAATTCCAAATCGAACGGTGTGGAGTAAAATATCCTGATGACTGAATAACTAAACAGTCATGATTTCTGCTTCTTTTTTAACGGTAACTTCATCCGTCTTTTTTATGTAAAGATCAATTTGCATCTGCACTTCAGTTTCTGCTGTTTTAGCTTCATCCTCACTCAATCCATCCTTGACCAAGGCTCTGATTTGCTCATTGGCCTCTTTTCGCAAATTTCGAATTCCTATTTTTGAGTTTTCTGCTTCAGCTTTGGATTTTTTTACAAATTCTCTTCTACGCTCTTCTGTGAGAGGAGGAACATTAATTCTAATGAACTCACCATCGTTTTGAGGGGCAAAACCCAAATTACTGTTTACAATAGCCGTTTCAATATCTCTCAATGCACTTTTATCCCATGCCTGAATGGTTATTGTTCTAGCATCTGGTGTATTGATATTGGCCATTTGGCTCAAGGGTGTGGGCACATCATAGTATGGGACTACCACCCCATCCAACATATTTGGTGTAGCCTTACCCGCCCGTATTTTATTAAACTGCACATAAGTATGCTGAAGATTTTTCTCCAATAGGTCTTTTAATTCTTGTATTACTTCTGAAGTGGCCATATTATATCTAAAATGCAAAAATATCGTTCAAGACCATATTATACGAATATGTAGCCAAATTTGTTTAAAAGTATGTCTAAAATTATAGATTAAGACTTTACCTTTGTACAAGTATAAAATATTAAGGAGAAATAATTATGACATTATTGTTTTTATCAAGCATGGGACCCATGGAAATAGTTTTAGTTGCATTTTTAGTTTTACTTCTATTTGGTGGTAAGAAAATTCCAGAACTTATGAAAGGATTGGGACGAGGCGTTAGAGAATTCAATGATGCAAAAAATAGCGTGTCTAACGAAATTAAGAAAGGGATGAACGAAAGTTCTGAAGATTCAAAAGAAAGTTGAAATCGTATTCTCGTATAGCCGATATACAATCGGACATTGCCAACAACAAAACTTCTTGTACTCTTATAGTACGACATTGCCTAGATGCAATTAAGATTCATTCGAACCTAAATGCTTTTATTGATGTATGGGAAAAAGATGCCATAGATCAGGCCTCTATAATTGATACTAAAATTGCCAACGGAACTGCTGGAAAATTAGCTGGTGTTGTTGTTGCCATTAAATCGAACATGTGTTTGGAGGGGAAGAGGGTAAATGCATCCAGTAAAATTCTGGATAACTTCGAATCGCTCTACACCGCTACCGCAGTTCAACGTTTAATAGATGAAGATGCCATTATTATTGGATCCAGCAATTGTGACGAGATGGCCATGGGAGCTAGTTCTGAGAACTCCGCCTATGGACCCGTGCTGAACGCAGCGAATAAAGCTTACGTTCCAGGAGGAAGCAGCGGAGGAAGTGCTGTTGCTGTTCAAGCTGGAATGTGCCATGCAGCTTTGGGTTCTGATACCGGAGGAAGTATTCGGCAGCCAAGTGCCTTTACAGGAACGGTAGGTTACAAACCAAGTTACGGCTTAGTTAGTCGCTGGGGATTGTTGGCATATGCCAGCAGCTTTGATCAAATTGGACCGATCACTCGCTCTGCGGAAGATGCTGCATTGCTCACAGAAATCATGTCGGGACCAGATGAAAAAGATGCTACTGTATCAAACAAGCAATGGGATTTAGATCTGGATACAGCCCCATCCAAAAAGAAATATGCCATCATTAAAGAGGCCATGGAACTCGAAGGCCTAGATGCCGAAGTCAAAGGCGCATTTGAGAAAGGGATCCAGGCAATAAAAGATGCTGGAAATGAGGTAGAAGAAATTAGTTTCCCTTTCTTGGACTATGTTGTTCCCACTTATTATATTTTAACTACCGCTGAAGCTTCAAGTAATTTGAGCAGGTATAGTGGTTTAACATATGGCCATAGAAGTGAAAAAGCCGAAGACTTAGAAAGTACGTTTACCCTATCGCGTAGCGAGGGTTTCGGAAAAGAAGTTCAACGAAGAATAATTCTTGGGACTTTTGTATTAAGTAGCGATTATTACGATGCATATTATAAAAAAGGACTTCAAGTAAGACAACTTATACGAGATTGGACTCTAAAAGCTTTTGAAAGCTACGATGCCATTCTATCTCCAACATCGGCTACACCAGCTTTTAAAATTGGTGAGAAAGCAGCAAACCCTATTTCAATGTATTTAGCAGATTTATTAACAGTGCATGCAAATCTTGCAGGAAATCCAGCAATCTCCATTCCTATGATTAAAACAGAAAAAGGGCTTCCCATGGGTTTTCAAATCATGGGTGAAGTAAATATGGATCAACGCCTGCTATCTATAGCTCATCAACTGGAAGGCTTACTAAAGTGAAAAAAACAATTAATTTTTGCATAACACTGCTAGCAATTCTCCAATTAAATGCACAAAAGAGCTTTGAGCCTTTTGTGAGAACTCTTTCACAATCGGGATTATCTCGCTATTACTCCGAAGATTTAGAAGCAAATATTAATTCATGGATTAAAAATGAGAATGATGTTGTCTCAAAGATGCTTGGAAAATTTCAGGCATACGAGAAAGATTTAGAATATATAACCAAAGATTTTGG
>JAURQA010000203.1 GCA_030836345.1 Bacteroidota bacterium | reverse complement strand
GCTTATGGCCCATACTTTAACAGTCAACCCACAGCTACAGAGCCCAAGGGTAAAAAAGTCTTTAAATCAGATTCTATCTATCAAGAAGGCGAAGAAAGGTTTGAATACGTGTACGATAAAATTAGTCCCGTAAACGGACAAAATCAAATGACTATTTTCCCGCGAATGGGAGGAACGGGTAGACCCAATGATGAAATTGGATACCGTTCCTGGTCAGGCATGGAGGACGTAACGCAAGAAATTCAAATGCTACAGCAAAAGGCCAATAAAACGGCCCAAGACCAAGAGGAAATCAAATATTTAGAATCGCAATTACCCTCCTTTGGAAACAACCTCAGTTTCTTTTTTAACTATCAACTGGGCCATATGTACAAGCGATATTTCTTTTGGAACTTTGTTGGTCGATTTAATAACCAGCAAGGCATGAATAGCAGTGATTTAGACGGCGCATGGTATTCTGGAACGCCTTTAGATAATGTTTTTGGTGTAGGAAGTCTGGATGGATTGCCTAAAGCCATGAAAAAACAAAAAGCACGAAACGCTTATTACTTCCTGCCCTTTATTTTAGGACTTATAGGATTGTACCTGCACTTTAAAAAGGACCTTAAAGGGTTTTGGTTGGTCATGAGTTTATTTCTCTTTACAGGTATCATACTTATTGTATACCTAAATCCGCCCCCTTACGAACCAAGAGAAAGAGATTACTCCCTTGTCGGATCCTTTCAAACCTTTTGTATTTGGGTTGGTTTAGGAGTAATAGGAGTCATTCAGTTTTTACGAAAATATTTAAAAGGGAACGCAGCCATTGCAGGCGCAGCGGCATGTATTCTTCTTGTACCAGTTAATATGGGATACCAAAACTGGGATGATCATGATAGAAGTGGCCGATTAATAGGTAAAAACTCAGCTCAAAACTTTCTAAATAACTTAGAGCCTAATGCCGTGCTTATTTGCAATGGAGATAACGACACCTACCCCTTATGGTATTTGCAAAATGTGGAAGGCGTTCGTACCGATGTGCGCATCATTAACATGAGTTTGCTGCCTACAGAGTGGTACAGTTCTGTCCTCTTAGATAAGGTGATGAAATCTGATCCCTTGCCTATGACCTTAACTAAAAAAGACCTGCAAACAGGAAGTTTAGAGAACGGCATTCAAATTAATAGAGCCAACACAGGATATATGGATATTGATGAGGCAATGGCTAAGGTACTAGAAACCAATAAAGCTGGGAGTCCGGTTTGGCCTAGCCCTTACATTTCAATCCCTACGTATAAATCAAAAGCGATTGAAGCAGGCATTGTGAGTAAAGAAGACATAGCTAAAGCAGTAGATACTATTCGATTTGGTATAGGAAATAGCTACGTTACTAAAGGAGACATTCTTTTGTATAATTACATCTCTGAAAATGCTAAATCGGGGTGGAAAAGACCCTTATATTTTACCGCAGTGAGTGGATATAACTTTAATGGTTTAAACGACTACTTGCAATTAGAAGGGTTGGTATACAAATTTGTTCCAGTGAATGGAGGCAGATCAGGATCAGCACCAGCCAATGTAAACCGTGAGAAATTGTACGATAACCTCGTAAACCAATACAAATACTACGGAATGAAGGAGAATAAAAACTTTTTCTTAGATGACAAAGCATCCTACGTACCAATGCAAATGCAGCAATGGGGGTATAACTTAGCCATGAGTTATGCATCTCAAGTAACCAATTATGAGCGCTATAAGAAAGCATATGACGCAGGTCAAACCCCCCCTCCAGTAGCAGGCTATGCTACCGTAAAGGAATACCTTGACTCAGAATCAGATGCTACAGAGAAGGCGAGAGACAAGGCGCTCCAAGTTTTGAATAAAATGGTCGAAGAGTTACCGCAACCCCAAATGATTTGGAACCGAGAAGTATTGGCAGATTTTGGTTTAACCTACATGATATTAGGAGAAAATAAAAAAGGAGAGCTATTGCTTAAGGACGCAATAGAACAAAACCAAGAGTTTTTTGCCTACTATACCAAAAGGTACCCAGAGCAAGATTTAACTACTAACCGTCAATTGAATAATTGTTACAGAACAGCATCTAATATTTTAAACATGCTTAATAGCTATGGGTTTAAAGATCTAGCAACCAAGTATGAAAAAGTGTTGAAACCCATGACCGTTCGATAACAGTGAGCTCGCAATTTATATATGGCATAAAGCCTATTGAAGAAGCTTTAGCGGCTAATAAAACCTTCGATAAGCTATGGGTAGCCGAAGGCCATCAGGAGAACCAATTAGGAGAGCTATTACAGAAACTTGCCTTTCGCAAGATTCGTTGGAAAGCAGTACCGCCGCAAAAGCTCAATAACTTAGCCAAAGGAAAAAATCATCAAGGCATTATAGCCTCTCTTTCAGCCATAGATTTTACTGAGTTTGACGATATTATTCAATCGGCCTATGATAAAGGGGAAGACCCTTTATTGGTGATGTTGGATGGAGTAAGCGATGTGCGAAATTTCGGTGCTATTGTACGAAGTGCAGCTTGTGCAGGCGCTCATGGTATTGTTATTCCAAATAATGGAGGCGCAGCAATTAGCCCAGATTCAGTTAAAACATCCGCAGGAGCTTTACTAACGATGCCGGTGTGCAAATCTGATAATACCTATAAAACCATTAAAACCATGCAAGTAAATGGCTTAAAAGTGATTGGCATTACCGAGAAAACCCAAGATAATATATTTGACGCCCACGAGTCGTACACAGGCCCCTGTGTTTTAGTTATGGGGGATGAAGAAAAAGGCTTGAGTACCGATGCTTGGAAAATTTGCGATGAGCATGTAAAAATACCCTTGAGCAAAACCGGAGTTGAATCTCTTAACGTCAGTGTTGCAGCCGGAATTGCCTTGTTCGAAGTGATTCGCCAGCGGAATGCTTAACGAGCAAATTATACTCGGATTACTCCAGAAAAAGGCGATTAAAAAAATCTAAAATACCCAAAAGTAGAAACCACAAAAAAGGTCGACAAGAATGCATCTTGCCGACCTTTATATTTAATGATCTTTTTCTATTAAACAGCGAAACTCTCCCCACAACCGCAGGATCGGCTCGCGTTTGGATTAATAAAGTTAAATCCTTTGCCATTGAGGCCATCTGAAAAATCAAGCTCCGTACCGCAGAGGTATAGAAAGCTTTTCATATCACAAACCACCTTCAAATCTTCGCCGCCATATTCCATATCGCCCGATTGTTTCTCATTGTCAAAATCCAACTCATAGGTAAGACCGCTACAACCGCCTCCTTTTACACCCACACGCACAAAATACTCCGGAGCAGAAATACCCGCATCAGCCATTAAAGAAAAGGCCTTTGCTTTCGCTTTGTCATTAATAATGATATCTGCTTCCGTGCCTACCATGCTAAGTTATTAGTGAACAATACTTTTTTCTTGTTCTATAGGCTCTAAGCCCTGTTTTACTCTGTAATCATTAATGGCTGCTTTAATCGCATCTTCTGCCAAAACAGAGCAATGAATTTTAACTGGTGGAAGAGCTAGCTCTTCAACAATTTCCATATTGTCAATAGCCAAAGCATCATCAACAGATTTTCCTTTTAACCACTCTGTAGCCAATGAGCTACTAGCAATAGCGCTACCGCAGCCAAAGGTTTTAAACTTAGCATCTGCGATTTTACCATCATTATCCACCTCTATTTGCAGGCGCATAACATCACCACACTCTGGAGCTCCAACTAAGCCCGTTCCAACCTGGTCCGATGCTTTATCTAAGGTTCCAACGTTTCTTGGATTGTTAAAGTGATCAATTACTTTTTCTGAATATGCCATTTTTTATATTTACAAATTTACTATTTAAAACGATTCTAAACAATATTTAAGTCTAGTGATCCGTCCATTCAATGGTTTTTAGATCAATTCCCTCTTTAAACATTTCCCACAAGGGACTCATATCTCTTAATTTATTTACCGCTTCTGTTACCGTTTTAATGGTAAAATCAACCTCCTCCTCTGTGCTAAATCGGCTTAAGCCGAAACGCAAGCTTGAGTGAGCCAACTCATCATCCAAACCTAAACTCTTTAATACATAGCTAGGCTCAAGGGATGCACTGGTACAAGCTGATCCTGAGGATACTGCGATATCTTTAATACCAATCATTAAGCCCTCGCCCTCTACATGTTTGAAACTAATGTTTGTAGTATGCGGCAAACGACTATCCTTATTTCCATTAAGGTAACTCTCCTCCAATTTAAGGAGTTCCGTCTCCAATTTATCTCTCAATCGGCTGGTGTGAGCAGCATCCTTATCCATTTCAGCAATCGCAATTTCACATGCTCTACCAAAACCAACAATGCCTGGCACATTCAACGTACCACTACGCATGCCACGTTCGTGACCGCCACCATCCAACTGAGCTGTAACCTTAACCCTTGGGTTTTTACGACGCACATACAAAGCACCGACCCCCTTGGGTCCGTACATTTTATGAGCGGTAAAGCTCATCAAATCAATATTATCTTTAATTACATCCACTGGAATTTTACCAACCGCTTGGGTCGCATCCGAGTGGAAAAGCACTCCATTTTCCTTACACATAGCCCCTATTTCCTGTATCTGCTGTAGTACACCCAACTCGTTGTTTCCATACATAATAGAAACCAAAATGGTGTTATCCTTGATGGATGATTTGAGTACTTCCAAATCAATCATGCCATTTCCTTGAACTGGCAAATAGGTTACCTCTGCCCCTTGTTTCTCTAAATGAGCACAGGCATCCAAAACAGCCTTGTGTTCTGTAGCCGCTGTTATGATATGATTTCCCTTACGGGCATACATTTCAAAAACACCCTTTAAGGCAAGGTTATTACTTTCCGTAGCACCACTTGTAAAAATGATTTCCTTCTCATTTGCACCAATCAATTTGGCAATTTGCTCACGCGCATAATCAACTGCCTCCTCTGCACTCCAACCAAAAGAATGGTTTCGGCTTGCAGCGTTTCCAAACGTTTCTAAAAAGAAGGGCGTCATGGTTTCAAACACCCGTGGATCCACTTTGGTCGTAGCGTTATTATCTAAATATATAGGCAGCTTCATTCTTATTTTTATTTATTCTAATTCTAAACAGCAAAAATAACACATATCCCTTACTATTGTTTGAACGAATGTAAATTCTTTTTCTATGAATGCCTGACAATAGAAAGGCAAGCTAGCTTTGGGGATTTGCTAGGTTTCGAGCCGCAACTCGATTAGTCCAATATTACATTGTCAATCAAACGAACGCCCTCAAGGACTCCAGCGAAAACAAGAGCTTGTCGGGTTTCTTTTTTGCGGTGGCTAGCTGCATCCATATTTGGCAAGTTAATCAGGTCTAAATATTCTATTTCTATGCGGCAACTTGCAAAATGCTCCTTGCTCAAATTAAAAGCCTCATTAAAATCCATTCCATTATCCAGGTTCCCTCCAATTTCATTTAAACTTTTAAAAATTTGTGCGGCATGGATTTTCCCTTCCTCGGATAATCGAGTATTACGCGAGCTCATAGCCAAGCCCGATTCTTCACGCACCGTCTCACAAATGTGAAGTTCCATCATTGGAAAGCACTGAGCAATCAATTTTTCTACTACCATGCACTGTTGGAGGTCTTTTTGACCAAAGAAAACATGATTGGGTTGTATGAGGTGAAAGAAGGTGTAAAGCACTTTTAAAACCCCATCAAAATGCCCCGGCCGCATTTTTCCTTCATAAATATCATGCAAAGGAGCAATATCTATTTTCGGGGAATCTACACCAGCTCCGTATAAATCCTCCGGAGTAGGCATAAATAAGAACCGGACTCCTTCTTTGCCTAGCAAATCAATATCTGCCTCCAATGTTTTGGGATACGTATCCAAATCGTTAACATTGCCAAATTGCAGCGGATTTACAAAAATACTGCACATGGTAATGGGGTTGTGCTCCATGGCGCTAGCCAATAAGCTGCTATGCCCTCTATGCAATGCCCCCATGGTTGGAACAAAGGCTAAATCATCACCCAATTGATGGCGGTAGGCTTGAATCTCTTCTCTGGTTTGAAAAATTGTTAACATCGCTAGACCCCTGCAAATTAAAGGGTTTTAAAAAGAAAAATTTTGTTTTCTCCCTTTTATTTCGTTACTTTTGTAGTGAATATTAATTACATTCAGACAAAATATGTTCGCAAAAGAAAGTGTAAAGAAAAAGGTATTATATGTTAGTTCAGAGATGGCTCCATTTTTGGATGATTCCAATCTAGCAAATGTGACCCGAATGGTGCCACAAGCCATCCAAGAAAAGGATAATGAAATTCGTATACTGGTGCCAAAGTTTGGTGTAATCAATGAACGAAGAAACCGATTGCACGAAGTCGTGCGATTAAGTGGTATAAATATTACCATTGATGATAACGACAATCCATTAATTATTAAAGTTGCTTCCGTACCTGGAACCAAAATGCAAGTGTATTTTTTGGATAATGAAGATTTCTTCCAACGTAAAAATGTGTACAATGATGACGAAGGAAAATTCTTTGACGACAATGATGAGAGAACCATTTTCTTTTGCAAAGGAGTAATGGAAACTGTAAAAAAATTAGGATGGGCTCCCGATATTATTCATTGTTCAGGGTGGATGACCAGTCTAATTCCATTTTACCTGAAAACAACCTTTAAGAACGAGCCCGTATTTAGAAATTCTAAAGTGGTATATAGTGTTGGTTCCTGTAAGGAAGAAGAAGGAAACTTGGGATCAGATTTTGCACGTAAGGCAAGTTTAAATAATTCCGATGAAGAGTCAGTTCAAACTTTTGCCGAAGGCGGCATTCCATGCTTAAATAAATCTGCAGCCTCTTTTGCCGATGCTATTGTTACATTGGACGAAGCGGGAAAGAATAGCGTACAAGAGATTATTGATAATAAGCCGCACATGATGCACGACAGCGATGCTTGCGCAGATAAATATGTAACTTTTTACGAATCTCTGATGGCCAAGTCCTAAAAGAACAGTTATTTTGCAAATAGTGAAAAACTCATTTATAATGCTTCTGGTTTTTTCAGGAGCATTTTTTTCTTGCAAAAAAGAGACCGGTAATATTCTTATTGAGGGTCAAGGTGGATCAGGTAATATAGATTTATATTACAACGATAGCTTAAGCACCTTGGGAATTACTATAAAAGAAGATTCGCTGCTTGCCAACGGGCTTTCATATAGCCTTTTAGGAACAGCCAACGATCCGGAACTGGGCTTGTATTCTAATAGTATTCTCACCCGCATGTCTATTTTTGAACCGCAGGCCGATTTCCCCAATACACTTACTCCAGACAGCGCCATTTTGTATTTACCCTTTATTGAAGGTGTAAATTATTATGGCAATTATTTAGAAGATCAAATCATTAAAATCTCAGAACTAGAAACTGAAATTGCAACAAATACGACCTATTACCAAGGCTTAGATTACTCAGTGGTAGGCGCTCCTACCTTTTATAAAGGCCATACGTTCTTTTTTGATTACCATACCGTTAAGCACAATAATGTAGATATGCTCATGCCTCCTGGTTTGTATGTAAAGCTTGACCCACTTATGGCCAAAAGACTCATGAGTTTTCCTGTGAACGATTATGAGAATAATGAATTATTGCAGGCCGATTTTAAAGGATTTGCCATAGAGGCTATTCCCAACGATTTAGATCCAGGAAATGGGGGGTTTGGTGTGTTTAATATGGCATCCACAGCAGCCGTTTCTGATATGGCAAAGGTTTTGGTGTATTACAACGATACCTCGGATTTTATTTTTAAATTATCTGGTTCATCTTCTATTATCAATACCGGAAAATCTCATGGATACAGTGCGGCTGTAAACCAACAATTAAACGGCAGCGGGTATATCAATTCCACTGTTTACGCCCAAGGCGGAAATAGTGTTAAAGGTCAAGTACAAATTCAAGACCTCGATAAATTGGCTGCTCAAGGAAAAGTGGTGGTAAATAAAGCCACGGTAACCGTTTTCTTAAAAGACAATACCTGGGATGAGTTTTATTTTACACGACCCTTGAGAATTAACCTGCTCAAACCCCAAGAAAATACCATTCGAAATACCATTATAAAAGACCAGTACGACGTGAGTCGCCCGAGTAATCTCCTTGCTATTGGTGGAGACCTAAACGAATCAGATAATTCCTATACCTTTACCATTACGCGTCAATTGCAAGAGTGGATTAATGACTTTTCGGATGGCTTAAACCCCAACCCCAGTTTTAATTTAACCATTCCATCAGACAATCCCGTAACTGGAGCACGAGGCGTTTTTGATTTGAGTAAAACAAAAATTAGGGTTACCTACGCGGTGCCGAACTAAATAGTAAAGCAATTGTTATTATAGATATATGTCCAAAAGAGTTCCCTACCAATTAGTAAGTAGAAGTTGGAAACCAGAACCTACTACATTCACCGTGAATGGAGTAGAGATTGGCAAAGAATTAATGATGATTGCAGGCCCTTGTGCCGTAGAAAATGAAGAACAGATATTTACCATCACAGAGTTCTTATCTAAATTAAATATTAAGTTTTTAAGAGGGGGCGCATACAAGCCAAGAACATCACCCTATTCTTTTCAGGGCTTAAAATCTGAAGGGTTGAAACTCATGCGAAGAGCTGCAGATAAATTTGGAATGGCTGTAGTAACTGAAATCATGAGTATTGATAAAATTGATGAACTGGTTCAGTACGCGGATATTTTACAGGTAGGCACGCGCAACATGCAAAACTATCCGCTCCTAAGGGCGTTGGGTAAGATTAATAAGCCCGTTTTACTAAAACGCGGAATGAGCAATACAATTGAAGAATGGTTGTTGGCCGCAGAGTATATTTTATCTGGGGGAAATAGCAAAATAATATTATGTGAACGAGGCATACGTACATTTGAAACAGCCACGCGGAATACCTTAGATATAAGCGCAGTTCCCATAGCAAAAAGCCTCTCGCATTTACCTATAATTATAGATCCCAGTCAGGGAACAGGAGCACGAGACATGATTATTCCCATGAGTAGAGCAGGGATAGCAGCTGGTGCAGATGGTTTAATTATTGAAGTGCATAACCAACCAGAAGAAGCCTTGAGTGATGGCGACCAGAGTTTATACTTAGATCAGTTCCAAGAAATGCTTGATCCCTTGAGTAAAATGGCCAATGTATTAAATAAATCCTTTGATTTTCAGGCAGTAGTAAGCCCGATCGAAAACAATTAGCCCTACGATTTTTTAAATTTACGCTTCACCTTCTCCACGTATCTTATTTCTTTGTCATTGAGCAAACGCCATTTCCCGCGACCCAATTTTACGTGGTCAAATTCACCCATCATCACTCTGTCTAAACCCTTTACCTCATAGTTCAGGTGCTCAAACATGCGACGCACAATCCTATTTCGGCCGCTGTGAATTTCGAGTCCCAGTACCGTTGGATCATCACTGTCTACAAAACCCACTTGCTCAAAAGCCATTAAGCCATCTTCCAACTGAACGCCCTCTACCCACGCAAGTAAATCTTCTTTTTCTGGTTTGCGATCCAGTTTAACTCTGTAAATCTTCTTCACCTCAAAACTGGGGTGTGTCATGGCTTGAGAAAAATCTCCATCGTTCGTTAAAAGCAGAAGCCCTGTGGTGTTTCTATCCAATCTACCCACCGGGTAAAGCAGATGACTGCCTTCCATTTTTATCAAATCCATCACGGTTTTTCTGCCTTGAGGATCTTTCTTAGTAGTGATATAGCCTTTAGGTTTGTTCATGACCGCATAAATAAATTGCTTTGGTTCAATTTTAGAACCATTCACTTTTACTTTGGAACCCGGCACAACCATAAAGCCCATTTCAGTAACGGGTTCTCCATCTACTTTAACTCGGCCTTTAGCTATCATATCATCCGCTTGCCTACGGCTGCACAATCCACTATTCGCAATATATTTATTTAAACGTATCGTGGTTTTTTCTAATTCTTCCCCTTTACTCAGCTTTTCTCCTGCCTTGCTTCGAGCTTTCTTAGAGCCTTTGTAATTCTCCTTGCGCTTAACTGCTTTTTTAAATTCAGGTTTATCTTCCTTTGAGTCTCTTTTTTTATATTCCTTTGCCATGCTTACCTGATTGGCTGCAAAGGTAGGACTATTTATCTATGTTTTAGAGGCTTAAATCGCAAAAGAACTGCAGAGACAGAGGCATAAAAAAAGGGAGCCTAAGCTCCCTCTTTGTTTTTAATGGATCATTCTAAAATCCAACCTCAACCTGAAAACGAATTTCAGGAATGGGGTCTGAATTCACCGTTTCACTCATTCCAAAATCAGATTGAACTTTTACTGTATGTCCCACAACATAACGTGAAAGTGCAATTTTATATTCCTTAATATCTTTTAAAGAGGAAGAAGCATCTGCCGTAATACTTGTGTACCTCGCTGCAACCTCAAAATTATTCTTAAATAAATAACCAGCTTGAAACGTGATTCCGGTTCCAGTCCTAAATCTTAAACTTTGGTTTATTGCCTCATCATTTATTCGAGAGTCCGATTTTTTATCGGCATACTCCGCCATAGCCGAGAATCCTTTATACTTAAAAATGAGATCAACAAACACCGTGCTTAAGTCTCTGTAAAACGGATTCCCTGAGGTATCCGTAACGAATTTCTTAAGCTGACCACCTTGTCGCGAGGCATCCATGTTAAGATCATAGGTGACACCTATGGAAAGCTTTGGTTTTTGCTCTCTAGCCAGGTCCGCACTAAAATAGTCTCCTTTTTTGGTGAACTCTCCAAAAGGAAGTATTTCTGCCCTACCTGTATAATTAAACTGACCAAAATTTCCTTTGGTAATATTTCTTCCTTCTCCAAGTCCTGCACTTGCAGAGATTTTAAATGGCATTTCGGCTATTTTCGTTTTAAATCGAAATTGAACGCCCATGTCCCGGTCAATATTATAACTGCTGTTTACAAGACTCCGGTCTACAAATTGTAGCTTTTGTGAGGAATTAACACGCTCTCTGTTACCTGGAAGTTTAGTTTGGCCAAACCATATTGCTAATTTTTTGCTGGCCTGGTACTTTACTACAGCATCTAAAATTAAACGTGATGCAGAATTTACTTGTGCAAAATCGCTGCTAGCACCAATGTCACGATTGCTTATGCCCATTTCGAATTTATATACCCATTTTGGGTTAAAAACATGCCCATCTAGTTTAATACGAGCTCGGCGAACTAGGGCATTTAACGCTAGGTCTTTTCCATTATTTGGGAGTTGTGCTGTAACTAAGTTTTGAATACGGAAGCTAAGTTTGGCTTTTAAAGTGTTGTCTTCTGCCTGAAAAACAATTCCTTTTTTTAAGGATGGTACGGCTATTTGAGCCTGCGAGTGTATAGTAAGGCTCGAAGCCAAGACTATTAGGAGTTTTCTCATAAGTAATAAATCAGTGCGAAGGTGCATTACCCAAACCATTAGAACAAGCGCTTAATAATTTGATAACACAAATAAAATATTGAGATAATAAATAAATTGGTCTTGATTAGAAACGAAAAAACCGCCTCATAAGAGGCGGCTTTTTAACAATGTATAGAAAAATAAGTTTATCCTTATTTCGTAATTTTAAATGTTTCTGCTTTGTTACTCGCTTCTACTCGAACCATATAGATTCCAGTAGGAAGTGAAGTCATATCTATACTTGTGTTAGATACGTTCGCAGATTGTGTAAGTACTATTTGACCTAATTGATTAAGAACAGTTACTTGATCCATAGTAAAATCAGAAGCAATGTTAAGTACATCATTTACTGGATTAGGGAAGTATTTAAGCCCTAGTTTAGCTGTGCTGAAGATACTTGCTGGTTTTTCGCCAAACATCACATCATCAAAATAGTAAGTTTTTTCGCCTGCTTCGTCTCCAGTTACACCTTTGTTAAAGAATAAACTCGCTTTATCAAATGTTTGAGTAATATCCAATTTAGCTGTACCATCAGCTTCTTTATTAAAATCAAATTCAAGGGTCTCCCAAACAGATGCTTTTGTTGTGATTGCGTCTGTTTCGCAAGATTTAGAAGCATCTGCTTTGTTCTCTACTTTTAATCGGATAACAATACCTGAGTCAGGAGACCAAACTCGAACTGTCATTTTAGTTGCAGTGGCAGTAAAGGGTATTGCATTTACAAAACCTCGAGCATCTCCAAGAGTTACACCTGCCCACTCTGGAGCACCTAATGGTTTAACAAATTCTCCTACTTTGTTTGAAGCATCTGTAGGATCTTCAATTACAGCAACCTTAACCTCGCCAGGAAAGCTAGATAGAATATAATCTACATCTGGATCTTCGAAGGTAAAAGGAAGATCAGGCTGATTTTTTTCTTTCATCATAACGTCATCCCAGTAGTACGTTTTTTCTCCTGCAGTTGCCCCATCAACACCAAAATTGAAGAAGATACTTGCTTTGTCATAATTCACTGCTGTGTCAAGTTTGGTTGTGCCATCAGCTTCCTTACTAAAATCAAATGTAAGGGTTTCCCAAACAGACGCTTTTGTTGTGACTGCCTCTGTTTCGCATTTTTTGGTATCATCCGCTTTATCTTCTACTTTCAATCGGATAGTTATACCTGAATCTGGAGACCAAACTCGAACCGTCATTTTAGTTTCTGTAGCAGAGAAAGGCATTGCAGATTTTAAGCATCTCGCATCACCAATGGTTGTACCTGCCCAAGATACTGCGTTACCTGGTTTTATTGATTTAACTACTTTATTTGTAGCATCTGTTGGATCTTCAACTATTGTGGATTGGTTGTTTCCAAAATCTACCAAAGTGTAATCTACAAATTCTGAATTAAAAGTTACAGGAAGATCCACTTGACTTTTAGTAGCTGATTGTATAAATGTAATATCATCATAATAAAAAGTTTTGTCACCAGTACCCGATTCTCCAAAGTTGAAAAAGAGAACTAATTTATCATAAACTTTATCAAATTCCACTACTCCGTCAAAGTCAAAAGTCATTGTTTCCCAATCTTTTACTACAGTCGATTTAATATCAATCTCTTTATTAATTGATTTATCATCTAAATTCTCAACTTTCATTTTAACAATGTAATCTTTATCTGGAGACCATACACGCACGCTAATTTTAGTGCTACCTGGTCTAAAGTCTATGGTCTTTTTAGAACCATTGTTCACAATAGTTGATCCTCCCCAGACTTCGGAGCCCGCATTTTTTGTGGATTCAGCAACTTTATTGGTCGCATCAGTCGGATCTACCACAACTTTGGATACATTTCCTCCAAAATCAGCATGGTATGTTAGGGTAGCGTCTTCAAAATCTACTGGAAAAGATGGACTTTGAGCATAAGTAAATCCTAGTAATAATAAGGATGTTAGAGTTGTAAAGGCTCTCTTACCTGCCTTTAAACGTGTCGTTTTTAAACTGTTAAAAGAATTCACTTTTAACAGTGTAAGGTAATTATTTTTCATGTCTATTTAATTT
>JAURQA010000202.1 GCA_030836345.1 Bacteroidota bacterium | reverse complement strand
TCGATAATACCAGTTTGAGGAACCAAAATGGCTCTGATTCCAGAGGAGTATGGCTCCATCTCTTTAATTTCGTCTGAATTTAAGTATTTAAGACCTTCTAACCCATTTTCAATACCCCTTTGATACAATTTATCTAACCCTACTAACTCTGATTCATCCGTCGCAACGATGAGCTTCCCACATAAATCGTAGGGGATGTTTTTTTCTTTACAGAAATCCAATAATTGATGATAGCCTTTGATGCAATTAATGGCTTTTTCTGAACCTGGCTTATAATAAATACCGCTGTGTATTACCCCGCTATTATTACCTGTCTGATGCGCTGAGACCTCTTTCTCCTTCTCTATGAGAATTAGTTTAATGTCTTTTTTTTTCTTCAATAATTGATAGGCAGTGGATAACCCAACAATTCCTCCTCCCACTATAGCTACATCGTATTTCATGCTTGGCAAAAATATACAACACTTGGATGCTATTTTAAAAAAATTGCTAAAATTTGAATAAGCATAGAAAAGGAACGCTTTAAAAAAGATCTATCGTTTTACAGAGGACTACCCTTCTTTTTATAATGGCTTATTAAAAATAACTTTTGGCGAGTAGTAGCATTTTTCGATAGTTTGGAATTCGGATTCGCTCGTTGAGGATCTGAGGCGCCTGCGTTTTTTCAATTTTCTCAAGCAGCTCTAGGTAGTATACATACGCAGTATAAACTCCTTTTTTGCAGCCTTGTGGCAGCATTTTTATCCCAATAAGCGCATGGTTAAAGTCTTCTTTGATATCCTCGACGATAAAATCTTTATCTGCTTCTGTAAACAAATCAAAATTTACATCTGGAAAATAACTTCTTCCTCTTTCTTCTAAATCTGATTTTATGTCTCTCAAAAAATTAACTTTCTGGAAAGCAGCTCCTAACGATTTTGCATATGGCATTAATTCTTGGTAGCTTTCTTGATCCCCGTTGCAAAAAACCTTGAGGCACATGAGGCCTACAACTTCTGCACTTCCATATATGTATTCGCTATATGAATCGCTATTGTGAACATTGGTTTCTAAATCTTCTTCCATGCTATTGAAAAAAGGCTCTATAAGCTCCTTACCAATATTATATTTATTTGCAGTTCTTTGAAATGAGTTTAGAATGGGATTTGTACTGATGCCTTTTTCTATAGCTAAATACGTTTCTCTCTTAAAATCCTTGAGTAAGGTTTCTTTGTCGAATTCATGCATAGTATCCACAATTTCATCAGCTACTCGAACTATTCCATATATGTTAAATACGTCTGGTCTAACATCTACGGCCAACATTCGAATACCCAATGAGAAGCTCGTGCTGTAGTTTAGCGCAATTCGTCGACTGCAGTCTTCGCTAGATTTGTGGAATAAATCAATGCTCATTTAATATCCTTTCAGTAACTAACCTGGAACCTATAACAACAATTGGCAAACCTGTTCCGGGGTGAGTGCTGGCACCCACATAATATACATTGTCAAATACTTCGTCCTTATTAGCGGGTCGCAAAGCTCCTATTTGTTTTAGGCCGTGAGCCAAACCTAAGCCGCTTCCTCTATAGAGGTTAAACATATCTTGCCATTCTGTAGGCGAATAAATAGTTTTACTCACGACATTGTTTTTAATATCATAACCTACTCTTGTTCCAAGATCTTCTATTATTTCATCTGCTAATTGCTGTGCGTCACTCCAATCTGGTTTCACTCTCAAATCTGGAACTGGGCAAAGAATAAATATATTCTCATGGCCTTCGGGCGCGCAATTTGGATTGCTTTTTGAAGCAACATTCACATAGTAATAGGGTTTTTGAGGGGTAACTTCTGTTCTAAAAATGGTATCTGCATATTCCTTAAAATTATCTCCCAAGAAGTAGTTATGATGTTCGATACCTGGAATCTTTCCTTTCACCCCGAGATAAATGGTAAATGGAGATAAGGTCCAGTCCATTTTATCCAATTTTTTCTCTGAATATTTTTTCCTACCTAGCATTTTCCCACGAAAAGCGGCTGCATCTGCATTAACTACATATACGTCAGCTTCCCATTTCTTACCGTTTTGGTCTATGAATCCATTAATCTCGTTGTTCTTGTATTCTACATTTTTAATCTCCGTACTGTAGGTGATTTCTACATCGCGCTCTTTCATGAGACCCAAAATACCTCGCACAATATTATACAATCCCCCTTTAACATTCCAATATCCATCGTGCTCAAGTTCTGTATAATTAAGCAAGCCATAAACGGCTGGAGTGTTAAACGGAGTTGCCCCTAAAAAGAAGGCGACTAAGGAAAAAATTATTTTTACATCTTCACTTTCGAAATAACGCTCTAATTCTCCCCAAAAGGTTCTGAACATTTTAGGCAAATGTTTCTTAGGAACCTTGGACATGCTAATCATGTATTGCCAGAGGTTGTCGAAATTTCGTTTAATTATTTTATATTCTGTATCATGAAATACATTTTTTGCACCCAAAAGGTATTTTTTCACCTCTTTCTTAAAATTGGGTTCTATGTGTTTAAATTCTGCCGCTAATTTATCTAAATCTTTATAGATTTTGTAAGGCTTTTCATTTCCCTCGATAAATACTGTGTAAAGAGGGTTTAGCTCATTTAACTCAAAAGGAATGTCTATTTCTAGATAATCAAATAGCTCTTTAAACTCATAACTCATGCTAAAGAAAGAAGGTCCAATATCAAAAGTAAATCCGTCTTTTTCTAAGATATTTAGACGTCCCCCAGCAGTTTTTTCTTTCTCTATGATTCGCACGGAATAACCATTCTTTTCTAATCTAAGAGCTGTGGCTAATCCTCCCAGTCCGCTTCCAATAATTAAGGCTGTTTTGTTCATTCGTCACTTATTTAACAATAATAACAAATAGAATGTTCAATAGATACTGCAATTCTAATTGAAAATACTGATTAATTTATTAGTCTATCCAAAGTTTACCAAGAATTATCCACTCTATCGTAAAATTCTAAATTTAATTTAAACCCATAATTGGGTTTGTCAAAAATATTTGAATAACCTACTGCATAGTATAAACCTAGTTTAAACAGCTGTTTTCGAATGCGAATGATTTTATCAATACCTGCATATAGTTCTCCAAAAAACATATTCCTGCGCTCAGGTGCAACTAGAACGGAACCTCCAGCGGTTTCTCTAATGCGCAATTTTTTAACAAAAGGAATTTTGTTCAGGAGTGCACCCTCAAAACGGTGGCGGTAATGACCCTCTAAGAATTTACCAAAAGTATTAAATGTGCTATCCAAAGTTTGAAAAGCATACATGGGGTTTGTGAAAACAAAAATATCACCGCGCCGCTGGTACTTATAATCGACGGGAGAAACATTTTTATTTCTTAAAAATGATCCCATTTTAAGATTGTACTGGCTAAAACCAAGCATACCTAAACTTACTTCTTGTTTTATTCCAAAATCCAAAAATTCAAAATCAATATCTGAATTAAAGACTCCAGGAATTGCTTTCTTAAAGTCTACGTAAAAAGTAGGCCACCGACTCCCTATGATGATTTTTTCTTTGGGTTCACGCAAATATTTTTGAGCTGGAGTGTAAGACAAACGAAAATTTGCGTAAAAAGCTCGATTGGATGCAAAGGGAAGTACTATGTTATTTTCAAAAAGGCTATCTGCTAAGCCATCTGGCGATAATTTCACATCACTTATATCACTCCTTTTGCTGTAAGATGCTTCTACTCTTCCGACCAAACCATTCAAATATTCTTGCCTATGGTAAACAGTAATATGCTCATGCCTATAAACATTATCCCGCCTTGCTAAGTCAATAAAAGCTGCGTTTTGATTAATAAAACTGAACTCTCGCCCCATATTCACACTAATAAACCCCTGCTTAAAAGGATCGTATCTGGTTAAAAACCGAATATTGCCTTGAAGGTCTTTATTTCTATACCCATAATTCAGATTCTCTACCAACCGAAACCACTTCTTGTTCTTAAACTCTTTCCGTATGGTATTAATGATTGAAAAGCGATCTCCCCCAGGCCACCAAGGCTGATAAACCGTTATTAATGGGACAAAAAACAGATCCAACCCTCTTTTGCGGTTGCTGTATTCTTGGCCGTCAAGAAAAAGTGAAGACAAGGTAACTTTATTTGTTTTATCCTCAATACTATCTAAATACCAGTCGCTTTCTCGCGCTCTTTTGGCACTATCCGATTTTTGAATAAACATAGATTCTATAGGATTTAATAGCACCGCTCTTGTCCCCACCCAGAAAGCACTATCTTTTTCGTAGGCCCCCTGGCTGGTACTCCCCAATTCCAAATTAAAGTGCCTTTTCGGAAAGATTTTGTTAATTTCATAATCCTTGTACACTACATTACTATACCCGATATACTCGGCCTTTCCGGCCTTGGTATAATAATCAAACCGCTGATGGGCAATGGTCCATAAGCTGTCTGGGTAAAACGAGTAGGTCTGGTCTATCGAAAAGCCACTGTATTCATTTAATTGATTTTTAGGGAATTTTAAATTCACCCGGTAAATGGCAAAAGAAGTATCCACCAATTGTATTTCTCCCTCAAATACAGAATTGGAAGTAAGCCTCGGTTTTACCGAAATTGTCAAAATACGTCCTAAGGCAGAATCGGTAAAACTCCCAGTAAAAGAAAATTTATAAGCGAGCAAAGCGGTGTTTGCCAATGGAGATAAAACAGGTAATTTGTTTAGTGCCGGAATACGAACTAAATTTTTATAAAAATTAAAATCTCCATCAAAGGTGGAGAGATAGAATAAACCATAGGTATCCCCTATTTTTTTTACTCCGGTTCTTTTCTCTTTTCTTAGATTTGGCTGTGCAAAATCTTTATTGATTACGACTTCGGCAAAACTTTTATAGCGCATAAACTTCGCCTCTTCCTGCTCTCTTTTCTTACGGGCAATAACGTCAGGATCTAGCTCTTCGTCCATTTTTACGGGCTTGACTTTTTTCTTCTTCCCAAAGTTATCTTCAAATGCTTTTACATAAATATTAACGGAGTGATTGGGCTGCCGCTTCTCCCAAAAAATTCTTTGGGCAATGGCCTTTTTCATAAATTCAGGTCCCATATCCACCCGCTTGGAGTACATTTTTATTTGACCCATTCTGGCAATTTCATTTTGAAGAATAACATTAGCGGTATCGGAAGCCGCCTGAATGGTTACATTTAGTTGAAATGATTTATACTCGTTATGCGAAAAAATAACGGTGTAATTGCCTGGAAGTAATTGACATTCGTACTGCCCTAAATTATCCGTCTCTGCAATTTTCTGCCCTTCTTTTAAGTAGATCTCAACCAGCGGTATGGGAGATAAACTGGTGTCGGCAACAAGCCCAGAAAATTTGTGAAATTGAGCAAAAACATTAGTGCATGTCCCCAAAACAAAAAGAAGTGCTATAAAAAATTTCACGTACAAAAAAAAGTAGGATTAATTAAAGTATGACATATTCCACGATTTATTTCCATAAAACAACGACCAAAATGCTATTGCCTCAGCCTTAGACCTATATTTGGTTCTAAATAGGGAGCAGCAAACTCACTGGGTCGGGGCTTATCTTCAGGTTTCCAAAAGAACGTAGAGAGCCTGGATCGATCAGGAGAGAACTGATCCATGGGGAACAAATTGCCCTTTGGCTTGCCAAACATCTTAATTTGAGCCACTTTTCGTTCTTGCATTATTATCTTCATCTCGCTGCTGGACACTCTATTGGCACTCGAAATAACAGAGTCTTTTTCACGGATAAAATAAATACTTTCACAGTTCCCTATCACATGAGAGAGAGTTAAATCCTTCGATCCATCTTCAAAGTAATTGATGATGGTATTCCCAACAATTTGACTGAACTTATTTGAATCTTCTTTAAGCACATTCATTGCATTCTGATACATCCACATGGTTTTTAGCTGATTGTTTTGCATTTTCATACGCATGGAATCGGCACTTAATTGAGCCGTTTCATTATATAAAACAGGAGATCCAAAAAAACGAATAACGCTATCTTCCATATTGTATTTTAAACTGTCGCAAAAACCACTAAATTGCGGCTGCCATATCCGAACAGAGCGGAGCGCAAGCAATTTCCTTCTCTTGGCTAAAGTATCATTGCTGTACAAGAAAGTATCCGCTCTCATGAATAAACTATCCTTAGTATCGCCCATGCGATGTAAGAGAGCTTCATTCATTATTTTAGTGATTTTCTTTTTTTGATTGTAATAGCCCTTCTTACCGAATAAAATCATTTGCTCAGAGGTATCCTTCACCCACATATTTCCAAAAGCATAGCCTTCTCCTGATTCTCGATCAAATGTTAATGTGTCAGACTTAATAATTTGACCTTGGCTGTATATGGCGGCTCCGTTTGTAAAATTAGCCTTTCCATTTTCGGTTTGATACCATCCATTATTACAAAATATTTTTGCCTTGCCGTCTGTAATTTCAGTGTACTTATAAAAATAGGCCGTCTTGCTGTTTGTTCTATACTGCAGCGTATCTGCCCTAACGGTATAATCTGGATGCTTTAAAACAACATCTCCCTTAAAGTACAAGGTCTTGGCTTCTGAGTTGTAGGATCCCGTTTTACTGGTTAAGGTTTGTTTCCCATCAATAATTCTTCCGCCACCGCCATAATAACCCACTTTAGATTTGGTATTATATACAATAAAAGGAGCAGTCAAATTCCTGCTTCCATCTACAAGTTTTACATTGCCAGAAACACGAGCCACTTTCGTAAAATCATTAAATGTTAGGGTACCTCCTGTTATATTAACGCCATCTGTGCTATATATTCTAACATTCCCTTTACCCAATAAATCTTTCGTCTCATTATCATATTCAGCCTTATCGCATATGACAGTAGAACCGTTTTGATCAAAGCTAACATTACCCACCAAGTACTGCAGCGTTTTATCTCCGTTCTTAACCCCTGTCATCTTATCAGCACGAAGTCCAATGGGCTGAGCAAAGGACTGCCCCGTTACCAAAAGAAAACTGGAGATTAAAAGGAGTTTTACTAAAAATTGCATGAATAAGTATTCCGTACTTTTGTATGCAAAATACGTGCT
>JAURQA010000201.1 GCA_030836345.1 Bacteroidota bacterium | reverse complement strand
AGAGGTTTTACTGGAATATGACTTATATGCCTTCGAATTAAGCGTGCGTACTTCCTTTATTGATGCAGATCAAGCCTTTTTGCATAATACTAGTGTGTTCATGCTGGTGGAAGAGTTTAAGAATGAAACGGGGCAATTGGTTCTCGATTATCCATCCGCCTGGAAAGAGGTATCTACCTCTCTGGATACAATGAATGGAGCATATGTATTTGAAAATTACGATGAACTGGCCGATGCCCCAATTCAAATAGGCAATCAAACTATATTCCATTTTGAAGTGGCTGGTGTTCCTCATGAAGTTGCCATGGTTGGCCCAAGCAATGCCGACGAGGAAAAGCTGAGCAGGGACATGCAGCGCATGTGCCAGATTATGACGAATGTTATTGGCGAACATCCTTGCAAAAAATACGTATTTATTGTGCACAATGTAGAAAGTGGAGGCGGTGGTTTAGAACATAAGAATTCGTGCACTGTAATGATGCCTCGCTGGAGTTATACTGATGTGAAGAAATATCATTCTTTTTTAGGCCTGGTGGCTCATGAATACTTTCATTTGTGGAATGTAAAACGAATTCGCCCTGCTGCATTAGGTCCATTTGATTATGCCAATGAAAACCATACCAACCTCCTGTGGGTGGCCGAGGGAATTACCAGTTACTACGATGAGATGTCCCTCTACTTATTTGGATACTATGACAAGCAGACTTATCTAGACAAACTGGCTGGTTATATTGAGCGTGTAGAAAACCAACCGGGCAGCCAATTACAAAGCTTAAGCGAAAGTAGTTGGGATGCGTGGATAAAAGCCTACAGAAGTAATGAGAACAGCGCAAATACAGGAATTTCGTATTACACGAAAGGGCTGGTTATTGCCATGCTATTGGATGCAGAAATCATTCATGCCACCCGTGGAAAGAAAAACCTAGACGATCTTATGCGCTATTTGTATGCTGAATATGCCATAAAAAAAGACAGAGGCTTTACGGATCAGGAGTTTAATGAGGCGGTTCAAAAAGTATGCGGTAAGAATATGAAATCCTTTATGAATGAGTATGTATATGATACAAAAACCCCAGATTATAAGGAAACCATGAAAAAAATATCCATACAGCTCAATCAAAAATACCAAAATAAAAAAATCTTGGGATTACGAACCAATTTAGAGAATGGTAAGACGATTGTAAAATATATAAATTCCAAATCCTGCTCTTACTTAGGTGGAATTAATGTAAAGGATGAACTCATTTCAATCAATGGAATTGCCGTAAAAGACAATGCCGACGATGTCCTGCAAGCCTTGGATGATAAAAACACAGCACTTACCGTTATGGTTGTAAGATCGGGCTTATTAAAGGAAATACGCATGGACTACCATCCCCTAAACTATCAAGATTGGTCCTTTATTAAACCGAAAGAAACTCCATTATCAAAAATATTTTTTAGAGATTAATGTGTACCTTAACACTTATCAAAAAAACAGATCAAATCATCTTAACTCATAACCGAGATGAGAACATAAATAGGCCGAGCCCTTTAGACCCTCAGTGGCATATGCATGAAGGGCAAAAGCTATGGTATCCCAAAGATGAAAAAGGCGGAGGAACCTGGATGGCTTGTTCAGAAGATGCTGTGGTATGCCTGCTTAACGGAGGCTTTGAAAAGCATGAATGGGCTGGACCCTACAGGCATAGCCGCGGATTAGTGCCGCTGGCTGCTCTTGCGTTCAAAAACACCTTAGATTTTGTTGAATCTTATGATTTTTCCAATCTTGAGCCTTTTACTATTGTCCATATCAATGGCGACCGCACTATTTATACTGTAGTTTGGGATGGCAAAAAAGTCCATACGCGGCTGGTAGAAGAGGAGACGGCTATCTGGAGTTCATCTACACTTTACAATGCGAGCATAAGAGCTGATAGGTCCGCTATTTTCCAATCATTCCTTCGTTCTAAAGCACAACCTAGCCCTAAAGAAATGATTAATTTTCACAATATTGCTGATATTGGAAATACGGAAAACAACCTAATCATGAAACGCGAAAGTGGTGTTCAAACCTTATCTATTTTTCAAGTGGCCTTGGGAACTACTAATTTTGAAGCAAATTATTTAGACCTACAAACCAATAATGACTTTTTTGAAGCCCACAGCCAAATGGCCTAATTGGTTAATAACCATACGCATGCCTGAGTTCTGGAACTACAGGATTATCTATTTCTTTGTGCTAATTTGGTTAACGTTTAAAGTTATTTTTGGGGCCAGAGGAAGGTTTTATCCATTTGCATTAAACCGCATTATCGATGAATCTGGGGGTTTTTCTGGAGCTAGTAAAGACTTAATAAATAAGCAGTTTGACCAAAGTCTTTTTCCAAGAACTTTATTCTTAGGACATAAAGATGTTTCGAAAGCAAAGGAATTGATTACTCAATCCTTTGACTACCCTTTTATTTTAAAACCCACTCATTTAAACCGGGGTGTTGCTGTACTTAAAATTAATAATGAATCCGATTTAGATCGATACCTGAGCCAAACAAGTTTTGATTTTCAGGCGGAGGAATATTTAAGTCAAGGGATAGAAGTGGCTGTTTTTATTGCCAACCCGCTAAACGAACCTTTAAAAATACTTAGTATTACGGGAAAAGAGTTTCTAACCGTAGAAGGAGATGGAATTCATAGCATACATGAGCTTTTGAAGAACAATTGGAGGTATAAAATGTGTGCAGCAGAAATAAAGCCTCTTTGGAAAAATAAATGGGACCGCATTCCCGTCAAAAAAGAACAGGTGCTCATACAACCCATTGGCAACCATAATAAAGGAACCCGCTTTATAGATGAAAGCCACCGAACAACAACCCAAATGGAGGCCTATTTTCAGAAAATTGTTCCTGATAGTATCCAATATGGAAGATTTGATATTAAAGTGAGAGATTGGAACAGCCTTTGCACTGGTGAGCAACTCAAGATCATTGAATTTAACGGAACCATTGCAGAACCTATCAATTACCTGGATGAAAAATATGGATATTTAGATATCCAAAAAATCATGTTTAAACATTATAAATGGCAATATAAAATAGCTAAACAAATGTTGGATAGAGGCTTTGATGCCCCATCTTTTATTACAGGCTGGAGAAGAACATTGGAGGGAAGTCGGTTCAGAAAAAAGTTAAAAGATATAAAGATTGATTAAAAAGAACCACCTAACCTACTATGAAAACAAAAATTGCATTCTTTACAGTTATCGCATCCATCTCAAACCTTACATTCGCCCAAACAAGTAAAAACATTGATTTGAGTTTTGGTTTCGGATCAAAGGCCCAAACCATTGCTTTAGGGATCAATCGATTGCATCACATAGGAAAGAAAGAAAAACTAAGCTTGGGCTATGGCTTGAGGTATACTGGTTACTCTGGCAAAGACAATGAATTTATTACCGCAGCTGCAGAAGTCTCAGAGGGTAATCTTTTCAAACCTCAAAACGAAGCGAAATTAGATACCTTAACCATGGATGGGAATGTGGGCTCTATTAATGCGGCGGTTTACATTAATTATGCATTAAATGATAAATGGAATATTCAATTTAATATAGATGCCATTGGATTTTCTTTTGGTGGGGAAAAAATAGGAACTTTTATGGCTGAAACTCAAAATGCATCGCAAAGTAATGTTAAAGCCAAACCTAGCGGAACAAATCTTTTGTTAACAGGCGACTATGATAGAGGCAGTTTAAACTCCGAGTTTTTTGTTGGATATAATTTAAAAGAAAAACACCGCCTTAAATTGGGATTGAGTTTTGTCTTTAACGAATACACTACAAGCAATACACTCACCTTTAACAATGACCGCTATAGAGTAAAGAACCTAATGCCCATGCTAGGGTATAATTACACATTTTAATGAATTAAGCCATTTCAGATTTAGCTTTTGCGTAGATCCTCTTGAATCATTTTTGGGTTAAACCGATCCGATCTGACAGCTGTTTAAAAGCCATCTTATAATCAAACTCTGTATCGCGCGGAGTTTTTTGTTTGTAAACGACATTTCCCATGGAATCTTTGAAATATATGCTGTGAAATAAAAAGGCCTTCTCTGCATCAGTTTCATCATAATTCATGCGGCCAAACTTGGTCATGTACATCCGTACAGTATCTCCCTTAGGTTCAAAAAAGTATTGTCCATCGCTAAACCAGAGAGAGACATCCATAGGTTCTCCCGGAAAGCTATCCGCAACATCTTTGCAACGCTTATAACTCGCCCATTTTATGGGAACATCTCTATTTAACCAACTGTATTCGGCTACTGAGAGGGAATCATCATCGTAGGCAATACCTGCCCAAAGTATCGCATTAAGAATGGTTGGGGTGGTGTTTAAATTTTCGTAAGAAATATGTCTCTTCTTTAAGGTGTTCTCAAACTTAGAATGTACGCCCCATTTCAAGAAAAAAGTGAGTAACATGTATGCCGAACTAAGAATCCAACCAGTTCGCGTGAGTCTTTTACGAACCCTACTGTCCCTTTTAAAGAATAATGCGATAATCAATAAAATTAGCCATGGAATGGTATACAAAGGATCAATAACACTAATATTGTTAAAAGCCACTTGATAATCGCTAAAAGGTAAGAAAAGACGCGTACCATAAGTTGTACAACAGTCGAGCAAGGCATGAGTAAAAAGCCCTAAAAACCAAAACCAATACCACCTAACTATACTATTTTCTGTCTTAGACCATCGCGCAGCCAACCAGGCTAGAGGAAACGAAATAAGTATATGTGTAAAGAGTGAATGGGAATAGGCCCGATGGGTTTTTAATTCAAAAATAGGGTCCGAACTGATCATCTTGGCCAAGACATCTAAATCTGGAATAGTACCAGCAATAGCGCCTAGAAACATAGCTTTATTGCCCAATTTATTTCCTAAAACAACCTCTCCTACCGCTGCACCTAAAACAATTTGGGTTAATGAATCCACAGTGCAATTCTAAGGGTAAATATCATACTTTAAGTGATTTTTAAAAAAAATCATACGAATATTCAGAAATGTTGACTCTTACATAAATTTAGCCTCCATTATTTTCAATCCAAATTCGTGTTTTTGTTTAGACTCAGCCTAAAAAAATGGTTACATTTGAAAGCAGATTAGTAGGCATGAATAAACAAGAAATTATCGAACGATTTATAAGTTATGTAACCATTGATACGGAAAGCGATGCAAGCTCAGATACAACACCTAGCACCGCAAAACAATGGGACCTTGCCAATAAATTAGTGCAAGAACTAAGGCAAATGGGAATGCAAGAGGTAAGCATAGATGAAAATGCATATATCATGGCAACTTTACCAAGCAATGTAGAGCATGAAGTACCAACCATCGGCTTTATTTCTCATTTCGATACTACACCAGATTTTACGGGAGCTAATATAAAACCTCAAATCATT
>JAURQA010000017.1 GCA_030836345.1 Bacteroidota bacterium | reverse complement strand
ATGCGGTATATCCATGTTTTAATGTTGGATTTTTTTTGAAAGGTTTGAGCCTTAAGGTGAAGGGTAAGAAATACATCTTGCGTTACCTCTTCAGCATCTTCGCGATTTTGACAATAGTGTAAAGCCAGGTTAAAGACCAATTCTTTATGTGTTTGATATAGCTCTTGAAAGCTCAGCAATTATAGAAAGTATATGTTATTTTCATCTCTAAATAAAAATGCAACGATAGTTTACACTCTTTGTTCTTTAACTTATTTAGCGTCCGTTCAAATTCACTTGAATACACACATTTTTAGGTTCGGTAAAGAATTTAAGTGCTTCCCATCCACCCTCACGTCCTACACCACTACTTTTGGTTCCACCAAAGGGTGTTCTTAGGTCGCGTAAGAGCCAGCAATTAATCCATACAATTCCCGTTTGTATTTTATTTGCCATGCGGTGCGCGCGTTCCAAATGATTGGTCCAAATGGTACAAGCCAAACCGTAATCTACGGCATTGGCAATGGCTAGGGCTTCTTCTTCTGTTTCAAATGGCATAATGGATACCACCGGTCCAAAAATCTCTTCCAAATTACAGCGAGCTTCCGCTTTCAGTCCTTCAATAACCGTAGGGGCTATATAGAATCCTTTCTCATGTCCTTTAGGATGTATACTCATTCCTCCTGCGAGTATTTGACCTCCTTCTTCTTTGGCCAATTCTATATAGTCCAGTATTTTTTTATAATGGGGTTCGCTAACGATGGCTCCTAGAAAACTATCTTTATTTTTTGGTGGTCCAACATTTAAGGCATTTACTTTTTCTATAAAACCTGCTTTAAAGCGTTCATAAATTCCTTTTTGTACCAGTATTCGAGAGCCGCATAAGCATATCTCTCCTTGGTTTAAAAATGACGATTTAATGCTGGTTTCTATGGCCTTATCTAAATCGCAATCATCAAATAGAATGTTTGGGTTCTTTCCACCCAACTCCAGACTTAATTTTTTAAACATAGGAGCAGCAATAGAGGCAATGCGTTTTCCAGTGGTTGTACCGCCTGTAAAACTGATGGCTTTTATATTCTCATGAGTAACTAAGGCTTCTCCCACATTTTGTCCTAAACCCTGAACAATATTCAATACACCTGCTGGAAGTCCTGCTTTGGTACATATTTCACCCAAGAGGTTGGCGGTATAAGGAGTAAATTCACTGGGTTTCGCAATCACACAATTTCCTGCCGCTATGGCTGGAGCAATCTTCCATGAAAATAAGTACAAGGGTAAATTCCATGGGCTAATACAAGCCACTACACCCAAGGGTTTACGTAGCGTGTAATTGATGGTCCCTTTTTCCATGGCATGACTTTCACTGGCAAAATGCATCTGTCCCGTGGCAAAAAATCGGAAGTTCTGAGCGGCTCTTTTAATTTCATTTTTTGCCAACCATACAGGTTTACCTTGGTCTATGGATTCGGCCTCTGCGAAACGTTCATTGCTCTCATCAATAAGTTCGGCAATGCGATTTAAAACTTTAAATTTATCCTCGGCGGGAGTTGTAGTCCAAGATGGGAGCGCTTTTGCAGCGGCTTTGTAGGCTTCTTCAACATCCTCAGATGTACCAGATGCAACCTGACTGTAAATCTCACCGTTTGCCGGATTTACATTGTCTAAATATTGGTTTTTCAAAGGTGCTGCATAGGCACCGTTGATATAGTGGTTTAATTTTAATTGACTCATTTTTTAATAAACATGGCATTTATACTAATAATTTTTTCCTCAGCCCAAAAGTATTTTTCTCTTACATTTATACCAAAGGCTTTTTGCGGTTGATAGCTGTAAAGGCATACTCGCTTATTGAGGAAGGTGTTTTTAAGGGTATTTACTTCTATTACATTTATACGCCCTTTGTTCCTAATAATACGGATGGATTGTACAAATGCATTGCTGTCTAAATTGGTGAGATTTTCAATAGCAATATCTCCTGAACTGTCCGTGCTTGAGAGGAATGAATCATTTGCTTTCTGGTCTATTCCTAAGAATGGACTAAGTAATTGGTCCCAGTCGGGATCAGAAATTAGTTCATTCTCCACACTTTCTGCTATTTGAGTGTTGTGGTCTACCTCATATTGAGTTTGTTTTAGGGAATCGATATCTTGGACAATGATTCTTTTCCAAAAGGGGAGATCTTCCTTGACTACTTGCTTTTTACCTTGGCAGCTAAAGGCCATTAGAAACAAGGGGATAAGCATGTATTTAATCACTATGCAAATGTAATTCAAAGACCTGGAAGCATAAAAAAGCCTCTCGCATTTTGTGCAAAAGGCTCTTTTATGTGTTTTTATTTCCTTAGTGTTTAACCACTATCTTCTGAATGGCTTGTTTTGAGTCGCCCAACATTTTAACAGTGTAAATGCCATTACTAATGGTGCTTACATCAAATGTATATTGACCGTTTGGAGTGTTTCCACTCGCAACTACTTGACCCATCACGTTAATCAATTCTACTGAACTATTGGCATTTGAAAGGGTTTTTACATTAACCAACATTTGGTTAGCTGCTGGGTTAGGGTAAACATTCATTTTATTGCTTATGTCCTTAGTTCCCGTGCTTGCTACATCAAACATGGCTGATTGGAATACCTCTTTAGTTGCATTGTCCTGAACGAACACTACTACAGCCAAATTGTCGAAATTTTCAACGCTTTGTTCTGTATTTAAGTTAATTGGTGCGGTCGCATCATATGGAAGTCTGTAGTAACCAGTAAACGTAAATGAATATGATTTGTTTACAGGGTTATCCTTGGTCATAGCAGCTAGATTATCACCTCCTGGACCTGGCATAATCTTCTTAACCACATTTTCAAATTTGGTTTCGCCGTTGGTTTTTAAGTTCCAATAGGTTTCTTTTTCAATAATCATGGCATAAACTTTCATATTTGCCGAAGTATAATCCGCCTTAGGGTCTATGGTAATATCACAAGAAATTTTGCCCTTCCATTCGTTTTTTGCCGAACCGGTAATTTCCATTAATGAAGGAACTTCAGTTTGTTCTTTAAATGCACCCGCTGTATAAGTTCCTGCATTTCCTTCCCAAGCAGTTCCATCCACTTGCATTCGAGGAATGGTATTTACTGCATAATATGTTCTTCGAGCAGCAAGTTCAGCAAAGTAGTATGGATCACCATTTCCTTTACTGGTGCTTGGCCAACTCATTTGGTACTTAACAGAAGTATGATTGTCTTTACCAACAATAATGGAATTTAGATTTTCGTTTCCTGGTTTACATGGCACACAAGTACTTGAGGTAAATACCTCATGCAATACATTTCGTTGTACAAAGGCATCTACAATAATAACGGATGATTTGCCAGAATTATCTGCTGTAGTGCCATCCAATGTTCCGTTTACGGAATCAATCGTAACTTCAATAGAATAAGCCTGAGATAACGCTGGGTTCCATTTTGATGTGCTCTTTACTTGGGCAATTGCACCACTTTCAATACTCAAGCCTGAAATAACATCTGTTACTGCAGCACCTCCGTCTATGGAGTAACTCACTTGAACCTCAGTTATAGTTTCACTTCCATTATTACCTATCGAATAGATGATTTCATAGGGAGCATTTGATAACAACTCATATTTTGCATTGTCTAAAGAAACTAAAGTGGCATTCTTTGCGGGAAGGCTACCAGGTGAAAAGGTGTAATAGATGTTATCTTCATAGTCCTGACTATTTGGCGCTTTACATGCATACGTATTCGCATTGTTTAGTTTATAAGCCATGCTGTTATCTAATTGTATACCAGCTACAATTTTTGTTCTATTAGCCGTACTAACTCTCTGATCAACAAAATAAATTTTGTTCGTTGTTTCCTCTAAAACAATACTCATGTAGGTAAAGCCAGTTGAATTATTTGCTTCTGTGCAAGAGTTAAATGAAATCCAATGTTGTCTGTTTGGAGCTGTTCCAAATGTTTTTGAAAGAATATTATCATTTGGGCCAGAAGGTCTTAACCCCCAAAGACAAACTGATTTATCTGGAATACTTGTATCTGGGAGGGATGTTCCAGTTGCAGCAATTGAACCAGACGCTCCCGGTGTGAAGGTTACAACACCATTGCCATGAACTAAATAGGAGTTTACCACTTCGTCGTTTAGTTTAAATGCGAAGGGGACCACCTGACTCGTGGACCATGTTCCTGTATTATTGCTCCCAACAATTACAGCCCAACCTGGCGCAATATCAGAAGCAAGAATATCTTCTGAATCTTTGTTCAAATCACCAGGGTTGGAAGTTCCTGATATAGGTTCCTGGTAATAACCAGTTTGAGCATAGGAAGATAGTGAGATGCAAGCAAGTGCAAGAAGTAATTTATTTTT
>JAURQA010000200.1 GCA_030836345.1 Bacteroidota bacterium | reverse complement strand
CATCGGCACATCCCACCGATAAAATACAAGTGCTCAACCATGTTTTTTTTGATCAATACAACTTGGGTGGAGATTCGGAAACTTACAATCATCCAGATAATTCCTTCATAAGTAGAGTAGTGGAAACAAAAAAAGGCAATCCAATTACTCTAAGTAGTCTTTATATTATAGTGGCTCATCGTTTAGGTCTTCCTGTATTTGGTGTGAACTTACCTCAGCATTTTGTGGTGGCTTATTGCGATTCAGGTTCCATTGAGGTGAATAATTACGTGAAGCAAAATAGAGTCCTTAATAGAGAAGATTTCGGAGAGGTATTGTTTTATATAAATCCTTTTAATAAAGGGAAAATTTTCTCAAAAGATAATCTAGACTCCTTTCTGCAAACCATTCATGTGCAACCCAGGCCTTCTTTTTACGATGCCTGCTCAAACACGGACATCTATTTAAGAATACTGCGCAATCTTCATTATGCCATGGGAGAGCAAAATGATCTTGAAAAGCAGAGATTTATAGAGAGACTGCAGCAAGAATGCCATTGAGGAAGAGTTTTATTCCTATTTAAGTCGGGTTTGTGTCTATCCAAACTGTTTTTCTGCAATCATTCTTTACAAGGCTTGAAGGGCTGAGTTAAACCTATTTTTTTATCATAAAAAAACTTCTTCAGGTTCCTTTAATGGTAAAACGTACTACCTTTGTCGCTCATGAGTGAACTCAGCGCCAAGCATATTGCAGAGTTTATAAATGGAAAGGTTTTAGGCGATGCCGAACTATCCATTTCTAATGTTGCAAAACTAGAAGAGGCTACTAGCAGTGATTTGTGCTTTTATGCAAACCCTAAATATGAAGATCAGCTGTATACAACAAAATCGAATCTGATTATAGTTCCTGAGGGCTTTACCCCTTCAAAAGAATTAAAGGCTACCCTCATTGAGCATGCAAATCCGTATTTTGGATTTTGCCTGATACTACAGGAATACTTTGATCCAAATACGCATGATACAGGTGTAAGCGATCAGGCTTTTATCCACCCCTCGGCTACCATAGGTAAAAATGTTAGCATTGGTTTTGGAACCTACATATCAGAGAACGCTGTACTTGGAGATAATACGGTGCTTTATCCTCAAGTATATATTGGAAAGAATGCCAAGGTTGGTTCAGAAACGGTTCTTTATCCGGGTGTGAAATTATACGCAGCTTGCGAGATTGGAACAAATTGTATTATCCATTCTGGGACTGTTATTGGTAGTGATGGGTTTGGATTTGCTCCATTTGGCGATCAATACCTGAAGATTCCACAAATTGGAAATGTAATTATTGGTAATAATGTGGAGACGGGAAGTAATTGCTCCATTGATAGAGCAACCATGGGAAGTACCCGTATAAAAGATGGAGCCAAATTGGATAACCTTGTTCAAATAGCACACAATGCAGAAATAGGAGAGAACTCGGTTATTGCTGGTCAAGCAGGTATTGCAGGAAGCACTATCATTGGTCATAATGGAATGATTGGCGGGCAAGTAGGAGTGACTGGCCACATTAAAGTAGCGCCTCATGTGGGTATTGCAGCTCAGTCTGGAGTGAGTAAAAGTATTAAAGAACCCAAATCTCAGTGGATGGGTTCACCCGCGATGCCTTTGAAGGATTTTTTTAAGAGTAGCGCTATATTTAAGAATTTACCTAAGTTGAATCGAGAGGTTGGACGTTTGAAAAAAGATAAGAAAAGTACAAAAAACGAATGAGTCATTTGAACCAAAAACAATCGACTATAGAACAATCTGTATCCATTTCGGGAGTAGGTTTACACACGGGAGAATCGGTTACATTAACCTTTCATCCTGCAAAGGAAAATCATGGATTCAAGTTTAGAAGAATTGATTTAGAAGGTCAGCCTATCATTGAGGCTGATTGCGATCTTGTAACCGATACAAGCAGGGGAACCACGCTGGAAAAAGGCCTTGCAAAAGTAAGCACGGTTGAACACGTTCTTGCGGCACTTGTAGGTTTGCAGATTGATAATGTTTTAATGGATATTGATGGTAATGAAATGCCCATTATGGATGGAAGTAGCATTGCTTTTATTGAACTGTTAAAGCAAAATGGAATTAAAGAGCAAGAGGCGGATAGAGATTATTTTGAAATCCCTTACAATATTCATTATTCCGATGAAGCAAACCATGTAGAAATTGTGGCTATGCCTGTAAATGATTACCGACTAACGGTTATGGTAGATTATAATAGCGCAGTTTTAGGTTCGCAGCATGCCAGCATAACCTCTATTCATGAGTTCTCAGATCAAATAGCAGAATGTAGGACCTTCTGTTTTTTGCATGAATTAGAATTGCTCTTAGAGCATAACCTTATCAAAGGAGGCGATTTAAATAATGCGATTGTTGTGGTAGATAAACCTGTGAGCCAGGACGAACTAGATAGGCTTGCCAAAGTTTTTGATAAGCCCTCAATTGCGGTGAAGCAAAATGGAATTTTAAACAATTTGGATTTGAGGCACCAAAATGAGCCTGCGCGTCACAAGCTGCTTGATATGGTGGGCGACTTAGCTTTAGTTGGTCAACCGATTAAGGGCCAGATTATGGCCGCACGCCCAGGGCATGGAAGCAATGTGGCTTTTGCAAAAAAAATAAAGCAGGCCATAAAAAAGGAACAAAAGAGAAAACAGGAGGGCAGACCCCATTACGATCCAAGTGAAAAACCCTTGTACTCGACTACTGATATCATGAAAATGCTCCCGCATAAGCATCCTTTTTTATTGGTAGATAAGGTTCTTCGAAAAACAGAAACAGAAATTGTTGCAATAAAAAATGTGACTTTTGATCAATATTTTTTTAATGGTCATTTTCCTGACGAACCACTATTCCCAGGTGTACTTCAGATAGAAGCGATGGCACAAGCTGGGGGAGTATTAATCTTAAGTAATATCGAAAATCCCAGTGATTATGCCACGTACTTTCTTAAAATCGATAATGCACGTTTTAAGGATAAAGTAGTTCCAGGAGACACATTGGTTCTTAAATTAGAAGTTACCGAGCCTATCCGTAGAGGATTATGCATGATGAGAGGGAGAGCATGGGTCGGAAGTAAGCTAGTTTGCGAAGCGGAAATGATGGCTCAAGTGGCTAAAATAAAATAAACGAAATAGCTTCGTTTTATATAAAAATCATTTGTATATTTGCAGGCCTTAATTCAAAGAGATAATTAATATGAACGCCCTAGTACAAGAAATAGCAAGTAGTCAACTGAAGTCAGATCTTCCTGCATTTAAAGCAGGTGACAGAGTTACTGTTTCCTATAAAATTAAAGAAGGAAACAAAGAGAGAATCCAGCAATTTCAAGGGGATGTGTTGCAGAGAAGAAATAGCGGAATGGCTGAGACATTCACTGTTCGTAAAATATCTAACGGAATTGGTGTTGAAAGAATCTTTCCTCTAAACAGCCCTATGATTGATAAAATCAAGGTGGATCGAAAAGGAAAAGTAAGAAGAGCTAGAATTTTTTATCTTAGAAAACAAATAGGTAAATCTGCTAGAATTAAAGAAAGAAGAGGATAATAAACCCTTATATCGAAAAAGACTCTGCAATGCAGGGTCTTTTTTTTGTCTTATTTTTTTAGAACATTCGCAATGTTTTGCTTCATTTTTGAAGCCCCAATTCGCTTTATAGCGCTTTTTTCGAAGTGTGAATCAAAGATAGAATCGGTCATTTCTATCCACTCCTCCTCCTGCCAAATAGAGTATTCAGTTTTCTGAAATTCCTTTACCTGTGTTTGCGTACTAAATTTATTCCAAGGGCAAACATCCTGACATATATCACAGCCATATGCCCAACCGTTTAATTTATCTCTATACGCTTCTGGAGTATTTTCGTGAAGTTCAATGGTTAAATAACTAATGCATTTGTTGCTGTCTACAAGCTTATTTGCAACAATTGCATTTGTGGGACAAGCATCGATACAAGCCGTGCACTCGCCGCAATGGTCTGTAGTTTGCTGGTCTGTTTCTAAATCTAAATCACAAATAATCTGCGCAATAAAGAAAAAAGAGCCTTCCTGTTTCCTTATAAGCAGTCCGTGCTTACCAATCCAACCTAAACCAGACTTAGCGGCCCACTGCCTCTCTAAAACAGGTGCACTGTCTACAAATACGCGTCCGTTTATATCTCCTATCTCTTCTTTTATGGATTGCACCATTAAAAAAAGCTTGTTCTTAATAACGGAATGATAATCCTCACCCCAGGCGTATTTAGATATCTTTACGGCAGAGTCTGTAGTCTCTTCTTGGGCATAGTTTAACAAGAGTGAAATAACTGATTTTGCTCCAGGAACCAGCTTAGAAGGATCAAGCCTCTTGTCAAAGTGGTTTTCCATGTACTTCATTTTTCCATGGTACCCCCTGTTTAACCATTCCGTTAAGGGTTTTTCCTCCTCTTCTAGTTTCTGTGCTTGACTAATGCCACAGGCAAGAAACCCAAATTTTTCGGAGAGACTTTTAATAAAAGAAGT
>JAURQA010000199.1 GCA_030836345.1 Bacteroidota bacterium | reverse complement strand
CTCTTGGCTATCCCTATTTTAGGTACGGCTACTGTAGTTGGTCTTTTAGTCAGTTTCGTTCAATCGATTACCAGTTTGCAGGAGCAAACCCTTACTTTTGTGCCCAAATTAATTTGTGTTTCCTTAGCTATTGTTTTGGCATCCAATTTTATTCTTAAAACTTTGACTGACTTTTGTATTTCGATGTTCAACCTGATCCCAACTATGGCTCAGTGACCATTGAGGCAGAACAAATTGTCGTCTGGGTACTGGTTTTACTACGAACTGGAGCCTTTTTTTTAGGTATCCCTCTTTTTGCTGGAAAACTTATTCCCGTTCGCATTCGTATGGCATTTGGCCTTATCATTTCATTATTAATAAGCCCATTTGTCCCCGCAGACTTGGCCATTACGGCTCATTATGTTGGGGCAATTTTACTGGCCATGAACGAAATATGTATTGGATTGCTTATGGCCATGATGGTGAGAATGGTATTTTTTGCAGTCGAGTTGGCAGGTTATTTGATTTCCTATGAGATTGGGTTGATGGCAAGTAATAGTATCAATCCTCTTCTTGGTTCCACTGATGCCACTTTGAGTAGTTTATTTTATTATTTTAGTCTTTTGATTTTCTTCATAGTCGGAATTCATCACGAGGTGATCAAGGCATTCACTTTAAGTTTCGAGGTTCTCCCGGTTGGGAGTTTTTTCCTTAATGCAAATCCAATGGTTGAGTATGTTGGTGAAGTATCAAATGTTTTTATCCTTGGAGTTTTAATGGCTGCACCCTTTATCGCTTTGAATTTTATTGTAAATATTTCCTTTGCCGTTTTGGGCAAAGCAGTGCCCAAAATGAATGTTTTTATGACAAGTTTTGCGGTTCGTATTCTCGCTGGTCTTGTTCTGCTTGTTTCAACAATTTTATTGTTTTCATCCTATGTGATTGAGCATAGCCGCAGGTCTGTACAGGTGATGCTTGATATCATTCAATCCGGCTAACTGTAGCTGTTTACTGATGTCTGATGTAGACAAGAGTTCAAAAACAGAGCCACCTACTGAAAAAAAGCTTTCGGAGGCCAGGTCAAAAGGGCAGTTTGCCAAAGCTCCCGAAATTGGAATGACTGCAACTTTATTGGCCGGCTTGCTAGTATTGTTCTTCTGGGCTCCTCAGAAAGCGGGCGAATTAATGCTTTTTACCAAGTCTTTATTTGAAAATCTTAATAGTATTCAGGCCACTCAAGAGGGTATGGCGAGTACATTTGGTGATTCTTACCTAGTTTTGGGACTGGTGGTATTGCCCATGTTGGCGGGTTGTTTTATCGCATCGTTCTTAGCCGAAGGCATTCAAACAGGCTTCAGTTTTACTCCGAAAGCACTGGAGCCAAAATTTAGTAAAATGAATCCCATTAGTGGTATCAAGAGAATTTGGGGCTTAAAAGGACTTAAGGCATTTTTCGTGGATTTTTTGAAGTTTTTATTCATTGGCACAGTGGTTTGGCTAACCATTTTGATTTTTTTAAAAGACCCCATTTTCTATGCCCCTATTCCAATACAGCATATTCCTGGTTTCATTTATGAATTATTACTGGTGATGTTTGCCCTTTTGGTTCTCATGCTGCTGATCGTCGCCATCATTAATTTTCTCATCAAGAAAAAAGAACATAATGATGAGATGAAAATGACAAAGCAGGAGGTGAAGGAAGAGCGCAAAAGCAAGGAAGTTTCCGATGAAGTAAAATCTGCCCAAAGAAAAAAAGCGATGGAGATGGCAATGGGGCAGAACCTGCAAGATGTATCCACCGCAGATGTTGTCGTTACCAACCCCACCCACTACGCGGTAGCACTAAAATATGAAAAAGGCATGGATAATGCTCCAGTTGTGGTTGCGAAAGGTCATGACATGATTGCACGGAGAATAAAATTAATAGCCAAGGAATTTGAGGTACCCATGGTGGAAGATAAGCCTGTGGCTCAAATGCTTTATGCTCTTGGGGTTGTTGGGCAACCAATTCCACTGCAACTTTATCAGGTAATTGCCAAGATTCTTGCAGATGTGTACAAAAAACATGCTTATTATTTTCACCGTTTAAAAGCAAGACGGCTCCTTTCTAAGAGATTGTCACCGATGCAGGTATCCTGATGGAATTATTGCAAAAACTTAAACCTTTTTTTTCCCGCTTTAAGGGTAATTCTGATTTAGGTTTTATCTTCGGCCTTTTCGCGGCAGTCTTTCTTCTTGTTATACCCATACACAAAGATCTGCTCAGTATTTTGCTGGTTTTTAGTATCGCTATATCGCTTCTTATTTTACTCACCGTTGTTTATGTTAAAGAACCCCCTGAGTTTTCGGTTTTCCCAACTATTCTCTTAGCGGTTACCCTCTATCGTCTAGGTCTAAATGTTGCATCTACCAGGCTCATTCTTTCGGACGGTGATGCGGGTTCTGTTATCCAATCTTTTGGTACTTTTGTAGTTGGCGGAAACTACATAGTTGGTGCGGTGATCTTTTTCATACTTGTGATTATTAATTTCGTTGTAATCACAAAAGGTGCGGGTCGAATTGCTGAAGTTACCGCTCGATTTACCCTGGATGCCATGCCTGGTAAGCAAATGTCAATCGATGCAGAAATGAATGCGGGTATCATTACCGAAGCCCAAGCACTCGATAAAAGAGCCAAGATTCAAAAGGATGCCGACTTTTACGGAGCCATGGATGGTGCCAGTAAATTTGTGCGTGGAGATGCGGTAGCAGGTATTTTTATTACCGTAGTGAATGTTATTGGGGGTATCCTGATTGGATATTTTTAGAAAGATATGGCAATCGCAGAGGCTTTGCAGGCTTACACTGTTCTTTCCATCGGTGATGG
>JAURQA010000198.1 GCA_030836345.1 Bacteroidota bacterium | reverse complement strand
CGAGAGAATAAAGGGTTTTTAGCGGTGCATGATAAAACAGATCCAGAGTTAATCAAGAGAATGTTTTCTGTAAGTAAAAAGACCTTCAAAAAGGCTTTGGGGGCCTTATACAGAAATCAGGAAATCACCATTTCTGAAGATGGCATTTATTTATCTGAAGAGGATTAGAGTATCCTTATTTATAAAATTAACGGGTATATTTCCTTCTTCTGATGAGGTAGTTTACTCCGCCAAATATAAAAATAAGTAAGATGGGCAAGCCCACATTTAATCCTTGCCAAAAGCCCTTTTCGGATTTAACCTTTGCTTGGTTTAGTAAGCGGAGGGTGTAATCTTTGGAGCGGATTTCAATTAATCCATTATCATCAATTAAATAATCTATGCAATTTAAAAGAAACTTTTTATTGGCATAAGTGACCTGATTATAGCGATCGTATCCTGTAGGAAAGGCTTTTCCTTGAGATACTTGATTACTCATAATGTCTCCATCTGATATTACAATCATCTTAGCTTCTCCCGTCGCTTTAAAATTCTTTTCGTCAAACTTCTTTTGATTTATAAAGGGGCTTTTAAAGGAGCCTTCTACCAAAATGGCGGTAATTTTTCTGCCCTCATTCATAGTAGTCAAATATTCCGGTCGTTTGTTTTGCAAAAACGAGGTTACAAACTCCACGGTTGCCGGTGCTTGAACTACCCGTGTTCTTGGGGTAGTCATGAGCAGGGGCGTGTATGCCAACCCTTCCCGGGCTTTGGGGCGTATGGTCCCTGAAAACTGACTCCAAACTGGACCTAAACTCTTTGTTATGACATGGTCTTCGTTATGATCTGTAAACAAAGGAAAGTACATGAAATTGAGCTTATCCATGCGTTGCCCATTGTAAATGGGAATTTTATTGCAATTAATATCTTGAACTAAATCGGAGTTTAATCCTATCCCGTATGAAAAAAGACTTTGTTTAATGTTTTCTAAATTTCCATCCATAGCCACAACAGATGTTCTGTTGCGAAAGCTGTCCATCTCAATATGTGCTGCATCCAATAACCACATAAGCTTTCCACCATTGAGCATGTATTGATCAATCAAATACATCTCCGCCAATGAATAATCCTCCTGAGGTTTAACCATGAGCAGCATTTCGGCATCGGCAATTCTACGTTTTAGTGAATTCATTAAAATATAGGCTGCGCTGTCTGGTTGTCTTTGTATGCGATCTAAAAAAGGTCTTCCTGCATCGGGATTATTTATATTCAGATTTACGGATTCTACCTCGTAGTATTTGTTTAATTCACTTGCAAAATACCCCACCTGCGCGCCTATGGTTTCCTTACTCCCATCCACTACTACAATGCGTTTTTTCTTTTGTACTACACATTGCCTCAATCCATTAGCAAACTCATATTCAATGCTTTTTATAGACTTATTAATGGCCTCAGCGATGTTAATATTGCCATCCTCATCAAAGAAATTGGTAATGACTGTTTTGCCGCGGTATTCAAATTCAGCCGAAGGTATCAAAAACTTAATGCGCGTTTCATCTGCATTTTCCGTCTCTACATCCCTGACAGGTTTTAATCCTTTCCGGCTAAAATCTTCCAATATTTTAGCTACCTCTTTTTTGTCTTTCCCAGCCAGTGGATCTATAATTTCGATTTCTAATTTACCCTGACTATAGTTCCTGAACTCATAGGCCTTGTCTCGGATCTCGTTTTGAAGCTGTTGGAAATTTGAACTCAATTCGCCTGCGAGGTATAATTTAAAGATGCAGGTTTCATCCAATTTATCCGCTAGAATCTTACTAGTTTCTGAGAGCGTGTGGCGCTTTTCTTTGGTTAAATCTAGGCGGGCATAATAAAAGTTACCCAATGTGTTTACTAAAATAATAGCAGCCACCGCAATGCACCAATCCATATAGGAAAGTCGTTTTACACTTTGACTTTTCTTAGATAACATTACCATTTTCTCGATTGAAATACCAATTTAGTTGAAACGACGAAAAAGGCAGAAAAGCCTAAGAAATATAACACATCACGAGTGTCAATAACCCCTCTACTTATGCTGTAATAATGATAATCTAACCCGAACCATCTCAAACTTTTACCCACCGTGTTGAGCCATTGAATTTCTCCAAATAATCCCAATACTTGATAAAATAAAAAACACAATGCCATGCTGCTAATAAGGGCAACAATTTGATTTTCTGTTAAGGAGCTGCAAAATAGACCAACGGAGCTGTAGCATGCGGCAAGCAGAATTAGACCAAAATAGGAACCCCACATGGCCCCCGTATCTATATTTCCAGCAGGTGCTCCCAATTGATAAATGCTATAATAATAAATGAGGGTGGGTAATATGGCAATAATTACCAAGCTTAAACTGGCTAGGTATTTACCCAAAATGATATTTAGTTCACTCACCGGTTTGGTTACGAGTAATTCAAGCGTTCCATACTTTTTTTCATCGCTAAAACTGCGCATGGTAATGGCTGGAACCAAAAATATTAAAATATATGGAGCAAGTTGAAACATGACTAGCATGCTTGCAAGTCCAAGATCAAAAACGGTACTTCCCTCCAAAACCCACATGAACAAGCCTGTAGCCAAAAGGAATACTCCCATTACAATGTATGCAATAAGAGAACTTAAAAAACTGCGTATTTCTTTTTTATAAATGGTCCACATGTTTGGTTAAATTCTGAAATACTTGTTCAAGCGATACATTTGCGCTGCTTAATTCCATTACCTCTAAATTATTTTTCAAGGCAAAGTGGCTAATGCTTTTTCGGCCTTCAGCAGAAGAAACTTCAATTCTATATCGATTGTTTCCTTTATCCGTTACATGAATGACCTCATCCAATTGACTTATCTCTTTCACATTAATGGCCGATCCAAAGGTGACATTTACGTGATGTTTTTCGCCTGTAATGTTCGCTAGTTTTTCAATAGGGCTATCCGCCACAAGATTGCCCTTGTCTATGATTATAACACGGGTGCAAACAGCTTCCACTTCTTGCATTATATGTGTACTAAGTAGGGTAGTTTTACCTAATTTTTTTATCAGTTCTCTGATTTCTATGACCTGATTGGGATCTAAGCCTCCCGTAGGTTCATCCAAAATGAGTACATCTGGATCATGAATAATGGCCTGGGCTAAACCTACTCTTTGGCGGTATCCTTTACTCAGTTGTCCAATTTTTTTGTGTTTTTCACGGTCTAAACCAGTTAAGTCAATGACTTCGCCCACTCGTTTTTGGGTTTGACTTACTCCTCCCATGTTGCCTGCAAACTCCAGAAACTCTTTCACATACATATCTAGGTATAGTGGATTGTGTTCTGGGAGATATCCCACTATTTTACGAATGGCTAAGCTGTCATCTACGATGTCCCAACCACATACACTTCCTTCTCCTTTGCTGGGGGGAATATATCCAGTGAGCATTTTCATAGTTGTACTTTTCCCAGCTCCATTGGGACCTAAAAAACCTACAATCTCACCCTCCTTAATAGCGACATTCAAATTATTTACAGCGATTTGATCGCCGTAATTTTTGCAAAGATCTTTTGTAATAATACTCAAGGCGAGGGCAAAGTTATGTGATTGATGGGGTACAAAAAATATTCGCTTTAGTAACGTCCAAAGTATTGCACAAATTTTAATTAGAAAGAAAAATAATTGTTCTTTACCCATATATGTATTGCTTTTTTGAATGCAGGGTTCAAGTCTTACCTAAAATTTTACAATTTGAAAGTACACCAGGGCATAAAAATAGCACGACGCAAGGCCGTGCTATGATTTTCTTAACAACTAAGAAAGTGTTTCAATAGATTCAAAGCCAACCATAAGTGGATTAAATTATATGCCACTTATGGCATGCTTAGATTTGATGCTTAGGTTTAAAGCGTATGTTTTGAAATGTTCTTTGAATGTTTCGTAGTAATTACTTTGGAAGGAAACAAATAACATGCCAAAAGAAGCAAATAAGCATAAAATTTAAAAAGTTGTATTTTGTTGTAACCAATTGAATAGCAATGGTTAGAGCTAAAAATTTATGCGATTTCGGCGCCGCTATTAATGGTTTTCTCTGGAGAGACAAAAACGAGGTTTCCCTCTGCATCTTCAGCCATTAAAATCATACCTTCACTCGTAATTCCGCGCATTTTTCGCGGGGCAAGATTAGCTAAATAGCATACTTGTTTTCCAATGATATCTTCAGGTTTATGATGCATGGCAATGCCACTCAAAACAGTTCTAGAAGTGCCTGCAACATCCAAAGTGATTTGAAGTAATTTATCGGCTTTTTCTACTTTGTTTGCTGCGGTTATGCTGGCAACTACAATTTGCATTTTGCCAAAATCTTCGAATTGTATTTCCTCTTTCATTTTAAATCCTGTTTTAATGCCTGCTAATTTTTCTTTCTGTTTCTCAATATCTACATCTTCTACTTTAGTGTAAAGTAAAGTAGAAGGCCCCACTTTATGTCCTCCATTTAGGTTGCCAAATAAGCATTCTCCATTCCAAAATCGAGTGATCATGTGCTCCAAAGGAATAAAGTTTAATTGCGTGCTCAACTTTTGATGGGTAAAAGGCAAGAAGGGTTCACAAGCCAAAGCCAAATATTGGGTTATATCCATAGCGAATGCCATGGCTGCTTGGGTCGCTTCTTCGTCTGTTTTAATCAATTTCCAAGGCTCTATATCGGCCAAAAATTTATTACCAACCCTGGCGGAATCCATAAATGCAGCTAGGGCATCTCTAAATTTATAGGCGCTCAGGGAATCGCACATTTTTTTGTGCAATCGGCAGATTTCTTCCTTGGCTGCAGTAATCTCTTGTTCTAATTTTTTGGCAGGCAATGCAGGAATTACGCCATCATAGTACTTATGTGTAAGCACCATGGTGCGGTTCACAAAGTTACCGAATATGGCTACTAGTTCTCCGTTTACCCTAGCTTGATAATCGGCCCAGGTAAACTCGCTATCTTTATTCTCTGGCATAATAGAAGCCAGAACATAGCGAAGTTCATCTTGTTTTTCGGGAAATTCTTCTAAATATTCATGCAACCAAACCGCCCAGTTTTTACTGGTGCTAATTTTATTCCCTTCCAGGTTTAGGAATTCATTGGCGGGGACATTTTGAGGAAGTACATAGTCTTCGGAATGCGCATGTAGCATGGCCGGGAATATGATGCAATGGAATACGATATTGTCTTTGCCAATGAAGTGCACCAGGTTTGTATCTTTCCCTTTCCACCAACTCTCCCAATCATGGGGTCTTTTTTCTTTGGTGGCCGAGATATAACCAATGGGTGCTTCAAACCAAACATAGAGGACTTTGCCTGCAGCGTTTTTAACTGGAACGGGTATTCCCCAATTCAAGTCGCGGGTCATGGCTCGGGGCCTGAGTTCATCTTTTAACCAACTCTTGCATTGGCCTAAGACCTGATTTTTCCAATGGGTTTGTTTGTTAATCCACTCTTCTAAAAATTCGGATTGAATTTTATCCAAGGGTAAGTACCAGTTGGTGGTTTTTTTCTTTATAGGTTTATTTCCGCTTAAGGCCGATTTAGGATTTTTTAATTCTAATGGACTTAATGTAGTTCCACAGTTTTCACATTGATCGCCGTAAGCATCGGAGTTTTCACATTTGGGACAGGTGCCAATGATATACCGATCAGCTAAAAATTTCTTGTTTTCCTCGTCGTAATATTGCTCGGTTTCTTGTTCTATAAAAAGGTCTTGCTGGTATAAGTCAGTAAAAAAATCCTGGGCTGTTTTAAAATGTGTTTCGTTGGTGGTTCGACTAAACACATCAAAGGAGATGCCTAGCCCCCAAAAACTTTTGGCAATGGTTTCGTAGTTTTCATTCACTACTTCTTGCGGTGTTTTGTTTTCTTTGCCCGCTTTTATGGTAATGGGAACTCCATGTTCATCTGTCCCACTCACAAACAGAACTTCTTGCCCCTTATTTCTTAAAAAACGAGCATAAATGTCAGATGGAAGGTAAACCCCAGCCATATGGCCAATGTGAACGGGTCCATTTGCATAGGGAAGTGCTGCAGTAATTAGCGTTTTAGACATAATTTATGGAATGGCAAATATACGTTTACGAAAACGTAAATTGGGAATCGGGTCCACTAATTATTGGGCGCGGGAATTAGATCCCCTAAAATGAATGATTTAGTTTTATTAATTATGTCGATGTGAGTCTTAATCTAAAATATGGCGAATGTCCAAAAAGCGCTCTTGCCAATAGGTACTATTAATTCGATCAACTCGAATTCCTTTAGAACTGGAGCTATGAATAAAGTAAACTGCTTCATTGCTTACCTCATATACCATGCCTACATGGGCGACTTTTCCATTGATGCTTCTCCCAGTAAAGGTAACAATATCTCCCGGTATAGCATCCTGACGGGATACGGATACACCCATTTGACTAATCTCTACCGACCGATGAGGAATGGTTCTATTTAAAGAAATTTGGTAGCAATATTTAATAAATCCGCTGCAATCAAAACCTTTGGGTGAGCAGCCTCCATATACATAGGGAACACCTATTTGCTTATCCGCGGTGAGCAGCAGTTTATTAATTGCCACAATATGCGTTTCAACGGAGTCTGAAAGTCTTATGCTTGAGTCTCCTTGAGCGAGCAGTGAGCTGCTTGAAATGCATAAAAACACGAGCCACCTCATTAGGGTAAAATGGATTTAAAGCTTGTGTATTCAGCCTGATTTTGTACCCCTGGTTTAGACCCCAATTCAATCCATTTGTCGGTTATAGCCTGTACTCTATTTCCTGGGTCTGGATGTGTACTCAAAAATTGAGGGGTTCCCCCAGATTGGCCTTGGTCAATAAGTTTTTGAAAAAATCCCGCGGCTCCTTTTGCATCCCAATCCGTAGCATTTAGCCATATGACAGAATATTCATCTGCTTCCGCTTCGTTTTTTCTGCTGTATTGTAAATCTTTTAATCCAGAGGCAATTCTGGCCAGTTGCCCCTTATCCTTACCAAAGATAATATCGAGCATTAGCGAAATCCCATATTGCCTACTCAGAGCATCTGTACTATGCCTTTTATCTGCATGAGCCATTTCATGACCCATTACTCCAGCCAACTCACTTTCATATTCCAGAAACTTAATTAATCCCGTATATACATAAATGTATCCGCCGGGCGTGCAAAAGGCATTGAGAACTTCATCATTCACCAAGCGTATCCTCCATGGAAACTGATCTGTATACGTTAATAATTGGGTATTTAAGATTTTATCTCTCATAGCATAGATGTATGCATAAGCCTCAACATTACTTGCCGAATCTATGATCGAAAAGCTGGAATCATTGTCTATCTGTTCCGCTGTTTGTGCACCAAAAGCTAAGTCATCTGACACACTAAAAAGATTAATATCTCCATCTTCATCTTTGCATGATTGCAAATAGGTTAAGCTAGCAGCCAGAAGTGGAATTAGGATTAATTTTAGATTTGGTCTATTAAGCACCTTCATATTGTTATGTGTAATTCAAATATAGTACCAATTTTAATCCATGAATTGTTATTGGACTTCCCAATAAGTAATCTGGATTCCTCATTTTAGGTAAGTTCAGATGTTTGTCTTTTCAACTTTCTCTCGTAAAGCCCAATCATCCATAGCATATACACAAGGTTGTAGAAAAAATCTTCCAAAGGAATGGTTCCAATTCGTATACCTAAATTTTGGCTGTTATCATAGATGAGTACCGGTAAACCTGTGAGTAAACCATTTACAACAAGCATGGGAATAATGGCCACAAGCCAAGCGATAAGTGCATGACTTAAATATTCAGTGTTGTTGAGAATGAAATTAAATAAGGTGAAAGAGAGAAGCCCAAATGTTATCGCTGTATACAAACGATCAAAATTTTGAAATACAATAAGCAAAGCAACTGCAGCGAGCAGTGTGCTCATGGTTTTTGCTACTCTATTATTTTTTAGTGACGGGGCATAATGTCTTAAACAGGCATATATGAACAGGCAAGCATATGGAATTGCTAGAAAGAAAAAATATTCTTCCCAAGGAAGGCTGAACACATAAAACCCCGAAACATAGATGGGGTTAAATTCCCATACTCCCAATTTAGTAAAGGCAACATCCCAAATAATATAAATGAAAGATGGTATGGAAAAACTCCAAAGGATCACTTGTATTTTTTTAAAAAATGCAACCCTTTTATCAAAGGATAGTGTTAGAGGACCTAAAATTGAAAATAAATTGATTAAAAAATAATACCACTTCATCGATGTTACACAGTAGAGTATTAGCAAAGGTAATGAAAGAGGGGAAGGCTTAAAAAACTTAATCAACAGATTAGCTCTGGCCTCTGGTATACTCTAACCCATATAAGGATGCGTACGAAGCTAATTTAGTCCTTAATATCTTACGAGCCATGAAAATACGTGTTTTTACAGTCCCTAATGGAATATTAAACTTTTCTGCAATTTCATGATATTTATATCCTTCAGAATTCATCAAGAATGCACTTTTCAAATCTTCGGGAAGGGAATCAAAGGCTGTTTCCAGATCTTTTCTTATAAAAGACATCTCTCCTTGGTTGCTAACGCTGGAGGCGTTGGAGTCTAAGAAATATGAGTTATCTGTCCCATCTAAAAATGTTTTTCTTTTCGAGGCTTTCCTGTAATTGTTTATGAATGTATTTTTTAATATTGTAAATAACCATCCTCGTAAATTAGTGCCTTCAACAAATTTACTTTTGTACCGATAGGCTTTTAACACTGTTTCTTGCATTAGATCTTGTGCATCATCAATATTCATCGTTAATGAAAGCGCATAATGCTTTAGGTGTTTTAACTCACCTTTCATATTTTTATCGAATGGATTATTAATTGATTTGATCATGTTACAAATTTGTTTAAGAAAATTGATAAAAACAT
>JAURQA010000197.1 GCA_030836345.1 Bacteroidota bacterium | reverse complement strand
ACATGGTTATCACGGGTAGAGAAAGCATTGATTATAATGGCGGTGCTGTTTGCGGTCTTTTGGGAGCTGAACTTAACTGGCCCAGTGTAAATGTAGTTACAGAAATTGCAGTGGCTGATGGGAAAGCAACCATTGAGCATGATATAGATGGCGGACGCGAGGAACTTGAAGTGACTTTACCTTTAGTTGTAAGTGCGCAAAAAGATTTGTGCGAGCCTCGCATCCCAAACATGAAGAGCATAATGCAGGCTAGAATGAAACCCTTAAATGTGGTTCCTGCCATTGAGGTTACTCAACAATCAGAGTATAAGACGTATGATTTACCCCCGGCAAAACAGGGTGTTAAATTGATAGATGCAAATGACCCAGCTGCTTTAGTTGAAATGTTAAAATCAGAAAAAATAATTTAAAAAATGGCGATATTAGTATTTGTAGAAACCCAAGATGGGAAATATAAAAAAGCAGGCCTAGAAGCGGTCTCTTATGCTGCTCAAATGAATGCCGGTGAAGTTACTGCGTTAAGCATTGGAGAACATGAAGGCATAGATGCTATTGCCAAAATTGGTGCGTCCACTTTGATTGCTTTACCAGATATGGGACATTTTGATGCGCAAAAAGTGTCTTCAGTTATCAGCCAAGTTGCATCTACCCTAAATGTAGATACCGTGGTTATATCAAACTCTTATGCCGGAAAAGACCTTGCACCGCAGATTGCGGGACAACTCAATGCTTCCTTAGCTACTAATGTTGTTTCATTGCCCAATGCAGAAGGAGAAATTACGAGAGGAGTATATTCAGGAAAGGCATTTGCTCAAGTAAAATTAAATGGAACCAAAAAAGTGTTGGCTATAACTCCAAATAGCTTCGATATTATTGATAATAATAAATCTGCAGCGCTAAAGGAAATGGATGTAACGATATCCGAAGGGCGCGTGGTTCTTAAAGAACTTAAAAAAGTAACGGGTAAGATTCCTTTAACCGAGGCAGAAGTGGTTATTTCTGGCGGACGAGGCTTGAAAGGTCCTGAAAACTGGGGCTTAGTAGAAGACCTAGCCGATGAATTAAACGCTGCTACTGCATGTAGCAAACCCGTGAGTGATATGGAATGGAGGCCCCATAGTGAACATGTGGGCCAGACGGGTATAACCATTAAGCCAAACTTATACATCGCCATTGGAATATCTGGAGCAATTCAGCATTTGGCTGGAGTGAGTAGTAGTAAAACAATTGTAGTAATAAATAAGGATCCAGAAGCTCCTTTCTTTAAGGCTGCGGATTATGGAATTGTAGGCGATGCCTTTGATGTCATTCCTAAGTTGACGGAAGCTTTAAGAAATAATTAGTGTGTTAGTTAGGCTTGTTTTAGAATCCCTGTTCCCTGCCCATTCCCATGGGGCATATACTCTTTCCTTATTTGATGAGGAGAAGCAACGAATTTTGCCAATTCTTATCGGAACCAACGAAGCGCAAGCCATTAATTTAGTGCTAGAGGGTATTTCCACCCAAAGGCCATTAACCCATGACTTATTGCTCAATTTCCTTCTTGAACTTGATGTGACTATCGAGAAGATTGTTATTAACGATTTTAAGGAAGGGATTTTTCACTCTGAAATCCATTATATACATAATGGAGAGAATAAAGTGATGGATAGCAGAACCAGTGACGCCATTTGCCTTGCAGTGAAAGCCCAAGTAGATATTTTTGCCTTAGATAAAATTATGGATGAAGTGGCCTATAATCAACAAGGTAAAAAAGGGGCTGAAGATGAACCCGGACGTTTATCGGTTGATGAACTCATCCCTGACGGTACATCTACTGAAGGCTTCAGCGAGTACACCGTTTCTCAATTAGATATTATGTTGCAGGAATCGATTAATAGAGAAGATTACTCAAAGGCTGCTATGATTCGTGATGAAATAAGTAAACGTAAATAATGAGTGATTTCTACGCTATTGAAAATCAATGGGTAGAACCTAATAAACCTCAAATTAGTTTACATAATCGCCTGTATAAGTATGGCGACGGTTTTTTTGAATCGATGCTTATACATAATGGTGCTATTTTACATTTAGCTTCGCATTTTGAGCGTTTGCAAATAAGCAGTAAACTCCTAAAGATTAAAGTACCCTTATGGTTAACCGAAAGAAGTTTACGTTTATTGTTGCTTCAGAAATGTGAAACAGAGGGTTTAAAGACCGCCCGTGTGCGGCTCTCTATTTACAGAGAAAGCCCAGGGTATTATGCTCCAGCTGTAAATGATTCAATCGCTATTTTAGAATTGAATGAGCATCCCATTTATACATGGTCAGAAAGAGGATTAAAATTATGTGCTTTTAAAGAGCTCGTAAAGGATAATAATTATACGAGCATGTTAAAAACGTGCAATTCCCTTACCTATGTAATGGCCGGAATTCATGCTGCAGAGAACCATGCCGATGCTGCTTTGATTTTTAATCAGGAGCAGCGCATTGCAGAAGCACACCACAGCAATGTTTTTTTGTATAACAAAAATTCTATTGTTACGCCACCTATTAGCGAGTATTGTGTGAATGGAGTCATGCGTAAAGTGGTCATGAATATTGCGAAAGAATACGGCTATGAGGTATATGAACAACCCATTACTGAATTGCATTTAACGACTTCTGATGAAGTCTTTTTAACCAATGCTACTCAAGGAATACAATGGGTAAGGGAGTACAATGGCAAGCCATTTAAAAACAACGTCTCCAAGAACTTATTTGGGAAATTGTTGGGGTAGGTTGTCCATAGCACCTATACTAAGTTGCTATTGAGGAGTTCCTAAATATAATTTTTGCTTTAAATATGTGTTTAAACGGATAGGTTAAAACGTAAAGGTATGAAATCATCCTTAAAAAGGGGTTCTTTATCCTGAGGCCTTTCCTTTTTATTAAGGCCACTCTATTCTTGTCTTTAGAGACTTACAACTAAATCTAAAGACGTATGAAAAAATATAAAATCAATGCAGTAAAGCAAGGTTGGATGATGACCTTATCCCTCTTGGCAGTGACTTATTTCGCTCCCTTATCAGCAAAAGAAGACACCAAAAAAAAGGTAACAGTATGTAAATATAATGCGCAGGGAGAATTAATTTCTTTTAGTACAGGCTGGTATGAGGATGATATCGATCCTTGTAAGGATATGGACTATTATTGGGTTGATGAAAACGGAGATAGGCAAAAGTTTGAATCGAGTCAATTAAAATGTACGACATGGCCTAGAAGCCATCAGGATCATGGCGATAATGTGGCCATTGTTGGAGGTATTTCAGCTTATACCACTTCAAATAATTATATTTCTCTTACCTGCCCAGATGGGACCACCGCAGATGTATATAATTACTCAAGTCTCGTTCCAGCGCACTGGGCTGCATTTCATACAGCGCTTGTTCCTAATAAGAGGGGAGATATTGTATTAGAGATTTATAACATTGCTTTTGAAAGCAATGTAGCGCCATACTATGATGTAGGTTCGGTGATAAAAGTGCTTATCCCTGCTTATGTATTTCAAATGCCCTGTGCAGCAAGTGCTCCTGATTTTGAACAAAAGGATATGGATACTGCAAAAATTGTTTCAGCACCAGCTATCATCTGGAGCATTTCGCCAAACCCAAGCAATGGTCAAACCGTAAAAATTACTATTGATAATCCTGCTTTGCTGGCAATTAAACCGCAAATAGATATCTATAACTCTACCGGACAATATTTAAAAAGTATGGTAGCTGAAACGAAGACGCTTGAGATTAGAAAAGAAGATATAGCAGAAGGTCTGTACTATATCTCCATCAGTAATGGCCTAGAATTGGTCACGAATAAATTGGTGATTTCCAATTAGATTCTGCTTTGCATGGGGTATCTGAAATGCTTTTTAGGCGAGGAAATCCCAGAAATCAAAAGTGATTAAGGATTAAAATAATCATAGACCAAAGTAGCTTTGGCTTGGCCAATTACTTTTGCCATTTCTTCAATAGAGCTTTTCTTTATTTTACCCACTCCTTTAAACTCTCTCAAGAGCATCTCGCTAGTTTCTTTGCCAATGCCTAGTATTTGCGTAAGCTCCGTTTTTAAGGCTCCCTTAAGTCGCTTATTTCTATGGTTAGTAATTCCGTATCGATGGGCTTCATCCCGGAGTTGTTGGATTATTTTTAGCGTCTCCGATTTTTTGTCAATATATAAAGGCAAAGGATCTCCAGGATAATAAATTTCTTCCAGGCGTTTAGCTATACCAATAACGGCAATTTTTCCATAAAGTTCCAATTCGCCAAGTGCTTCTACTGCTGAGGATAATTGCCCTTTTCCACCATCTATAATGATGAGTTGAGGCAAGGGGGTATTTTCTTTGAGTAAGCGACTGTATCTTCTGGTGAGTGCTTCTTTCATGGTGGCAAAGTCATCTGGTCCCTCTACTGTTTTAACATTAAAAATTCGATAATCAGATTTGAAAGGTTTGCCATTTCTAAAAACAACACATGCGCTAACCGGATTCGTTCCCTGTAGGTTGGAATTATCGAAACACTCTATGTGAATAGGCAGCTCTCTTAACTTAAGGTCCTCTCTCATTTGAGTCATTAATCGGTCGGTTTTATGTTGTGGATTTAATTTATCATAATGCCCTATTTTCTCTCTTTTAAAAAACAAGGCATTCTTTATGCTTAAATCCAATACTTTTCTTTTATCGCCCGCTTTTGGGGTCGTGAATTCCACCTCCTTGAGCTTCAAATTGATCTCGAATGGAATTACAATTTCTTTATAGTCTGCCTCATGAAGTTCGGCTATGGCATATTCAAGTATTTCAGAATCTTTTTCTTCCAAACGTTTGCGAACTTCTAAGTTTTTGGTAGAAACAATAATTCCATTACTCAAACGCATGTAATTTACAAAAGCAATCTTATCGGTACTACTGATTCCAAATACCTCGATATTACCTATAGTATGGCTTACAATGGTACTTTTATGTTTGTAATTCTCTAAAAGGCCTAAACGATTCTTATATCGCTCTGCATCTTCGTATCTATACTCTGCGGCAGATTGATT
>JAURQA010000196.1 GCA_030836345.1 Bacteroidota bacterium | reverse complement strand
CTGCTAATGCAACGATTAATTTTCTCATGGTGCAAATATAGGTATTTAGACCATCTCACTAAAGCCATCGTGGGCTTTTTCATCAATAATCTTTAGTGTAGTGGGGTTTGGACTTTCCCAAAGTAAATCTAAATCTTTCACAGTATTAACAAGCTCATTGTACTGCAAACGCAAATCTGTATTGTATTTTAATTCGTGTTTAAGTTCTTTAACCTCACTGGCTTTTAGCTCATTGTAAATAAAAAGGAGGAGGTGTTCTTTTGTAATTTTTGGATTCATAGGCAAATTATATACTCTACATAACGGACCCAAAGTGTATTTTATTTTGAGTACATGATATTTTTATCCATGACTTTTTTCAAATTTGCTAAAGCATAATGCATTCTTCCAATGCAGGTATTGATATTTGCTCCGGTCATTGCAGCAATTTCTTTAAAGCTTAAATCTGCGTAGTGTCTTAGAATAAGTACTTCTTTTTGTTTCTCAGGTAACTGATGTATAAAAGATCGCACATAATTTACTTTCTCACTATGAATCATGTCTTTTTCGGCCTTGGCATCTTCGTACCCTATAAAATCAAAAATGCTCGTGCCCTCACTATCTGTGACAGTAGGTCTTAGTTTACGGCTTCGTATGGCGTCAATGGCTTTGTTTTTGGCAATTCTACTCATCCAGGGACCAAATTTATTTTCATGGGAGTATTTTCCTGCTTGAATAAATCGGATAGCCTTTATAAAGCTTTCCTGAAAAATATCTTCCGCTAAATATCGGTCATTCACCATGAAAAATATGGTAGTAAAAACACGATCCTTGTGTCTTTTCATGAGCGTTTCGAAAGCTGCTTCGTTTCCGTTTAAGTATTGTTGGATGAGATCACCATCGCCTAAGACTTCTTTTTGATTCATAATAATTACCCTTTATGTTTTGGTTAAACTTAAAAATGTGTGGAGTAATTATTTATCTAATAGGCGTTTTTTCTTTTTGATCTAAATTCAAAGATAGTTTATACGGAGGAGAAAACCAAATAGGTCATGCGAAGATTTGAATTGAGTGGCTCATAAGCTAGCTCATAAAACTCATGGAAGGGCGTTTTTTTTGGGGGGTTACGGAATATTCAAGTACTTGTGGGTTTGAATACTTATGCTCCAATCAGGATTTTCTTTTATAAAATCAATAATTAATTTTTCCGATTCTTCCTTTACTCCCCACTCTGGTTGAAGAAGTTTGATGCAATCTTTAGAAATTTGGTTTTCAAATGTTTTGGCCCATTCCAAGTCATGCTTATTGTAGACGATGACTTTTAGTTCATGTGCTTTTATTAGTTCACTACTCAAAGCATTTTTAAACTTTTTGGGAGAAATACATATCCAATCTAAGGATCCTTTTATTTCATAGGCTCCGGAAGTTTCAATATGTAACATGAATTCTTCGTTCCTCAAAGCTTTGCACAATTCAGTCAAATCATACATAGCAGGTTCTCCACCGGTAATAACTACATGCTGGGCCTTTGTTTTATTAATAGCCTCTAGTATTTCTGAAATAGACATTTCGGAATGTAATTTGGCATCCCAACTGTCTTTTACATCGCACCAAACACAGCCAATGTTGCAACCAGCAATGCGAATAAAATAGGCTGGTTTGCCCATGTGAACCCCTTCGCCCTGCACGGTATAGAAGTGTTCCATTATTGGTAGTTTATTTGCCATGCTTCGTTTTTTCTATGCGGAGGTGTTTTGTTCTAATCTCTTTTTTCGAACGAGCAGTGTGTTGCTAAGTAGGCCTGTTATTGTCATGGGTCCTACACCTCCAGGAACAGGAGTAATTGCAGATGCCTTCTCTTTTACTTCGGTATAATTAACATCTCCTGCTAATTTCCATCCTCTTTCATTATCTGCATCTATTCTAGTCGTACCTACATCAATAACAATGGCTTCTTCTTTTACCATATCTGCAGTTACAAAATAGGGTTTGCCAATGGCTGCAATGAGGATATCAGCCTTTTGGCACCATTCTTTTAAGTTCTTTGTTCTACTATGGCAGAGGGTTACCGTTGCATTACCAAATGCGTGATTTCCGCTAAGTAAAATACTTAATGGTCTGCCAACAATATTGCTTCTCCCTAACACCACCACATGCTTTCCTTCAACAGATAAATTGTAATGCTCCAATAAAAGGAGTATTCCATAGGGTGTAGCCGGGTTTATTACTGCATTTCCCTTGGCCAAACGCCCCATGTTTATATCGTGGAACCCATCTACATCCTTATCCGGTGATATTCTGGAATTGACAACATTCTCATCTATATGTGCAGGAAGTGGTAATTGAACAATGAGGCCATCAATTTGATCATCCTTATTGATTTTATCAATGCGATCGAGTAGATCATTTTGGCTTAAATTCTCAGGCAGTCTATATATTGAGCTTAAAAAACCTACATCTTCACAAGCTTTTTCCTTTGCATTTACGTAGGATTGACTTGCCCCATCATTGCCTACCAAAATGGCAGCTAAATGTGGGGGTCTATTCCCTTGTTGAATAATTTGCTCCACATCTCGCTTAATACGCAACCTTACGGCTTCACTAGCAATTTTACCTCTGAGTCTATTATCCATGTCGGGGCAAAAGTACGAAGGCAGATACTGTATTACAAGATAGATTTATGGATATAAAATATATTTTAGAAGCTCTAAAATGTATAAAGATAGGGGAATGAATTTTGTAAAAAAAGATCTTAAATATGGCCTTTTTGAATTTTTTTCGTAATGAAATATGCATATTATCCTTGTAATTGATGACTTTATCACAATAGCATTTTTTTATTTTTTTTTAATATTTACTTTGATCCATGAACAATTTTTACCAAAATAAAACGAGCACTAATTTGCTAATCTTAACAATCTTAGCATTTACATTTACCTTAGGCTGCAAGAAAATAGCCAAGCCCGAAATGAAAAAATCCCAAACCTTAGTAGAAGTTGAAACACTGAGTTCAATTGTACCCCTTGGAGATGACGATGATGAAAGAATCCTTATTAAGCCAAAACTATTTTTATCCTCAGGCGAGGTTGCAGTGGGCGCAGAGGTTCATGTTGAGAATGAAGATTTTGAAACTTCAGGATTTGTAGATGCTGCTAATGACTTGGAGATTGAAGTCCCTGAAGTGGGCTTTTATCAATGTGATGTGGTTTACGGAGGAAATGTCGTTTTAGCAAATGGT
>JAURQA010000016.1 GCA_030836345.1 Bacteroidota bacterium | reverse complement strand
GTTGATAATTCTAATTTTTTGACTCCCTTTCAGGAGAAACAAATGGCCATTCAACCCGATTTTATAGTGCAATATGCCCACTATTTGGGTAAGTATTATAGCAGGCAATTGCAGCGGAATGATCTCCGTATTTTTGTGGACGCCCATGTAGCTCTAAATGGTCGAGTGAGCCAACATTTTATAAATCCAAAGCAAGATTTGCTATTGGTAGAAGATGGTTATAAAACGAAAGAATGGATCATTGCACACCCAGATTTATGAGAATTTTGAGTGTCTTAGCAGTTTTTTTGGGTTTGAGTTCTTTAGTTGCTCAAACACCTTCTGATTCCTTTAATTTAATGGATACGGTAAATGTTAAGTCGGTAAAACTGCGAAAGCTAAATGACATGTTATCAGATATTGACGGGATGGGTATTTACGCTTCCAAAAAGAATGAAATTATAAATATAAAAAAGTTGAATACAAATTTGGCCACAGGTATTGGGCGCATTGCTTTTGCCAGTATTCCAGGACTCAATATATGGGAAAATGATGGAGCGGGAATTCAGCTTAGTATTGGTTCACGAGGCCTAGATCCCAATCGCACATCCAATTTTAATACGCGTCAAAATTATCATGATATAAGTGCGGATCCTTTGGGATATCCTGAGAGTTATTATACGCCTGCTTTGGAAAATGTAGAACGCATTGAATTAATTAGGGGAGCGGCTAGTTTGCAATATGGGCCGCAGTTTGGAGGCTTGTTAAATTTTAAGTTGAAGGACGGCTCTAAGGCAACTGAGGCGGTGCAAATAAACCAAGTACTGAGCATTGGTTCCAAGGGTTTTTTCTCCAACTTTACATCTCTTCAGGGTAAAAAAGGCCGATGGAATTATTATGCCTCATTTAAATATAAAAAAGGAGATGGTTGGAGAGACAATTCTCAATTCTCTCAAAACAATCTTTATGGTTCAATTACCTATCGGCCTAAGGCTTCATGGAAAATCAAGCTAGACCTAACCCACATGAATTATTTAACTCAAATGCCTGGTGGTTTGGTTGATTTTGAATTTTATAGAAATCCTGTGCGAAGCATCAGAAATAGAAATTGGTTTAGTGTAGATTGGAATCTGATGTCTTTACAGATGCATAAAACCATAAGTAAATATACCTCTATTCAAAATATTTCTTATGCGCTATACGCAAATCGAAAAGCCTTAGGTGAGTTGGGTCCAATCAATAGGCCAGATCCCTTATCCGATCGAAATTTAGTGGAGGGCAAGTACCGTAATTTTGGAAATGAAACTCGTTTACTGCACAAATATGTGGTTCAAAACAGACCTTCTGCTCTTTTACTAGGTTTAAGATATTACCAAGGAAATACACATAATGTACAGGACTTTGCAAGTGCTGGTTCAGATGCAAACTTTAGCTTTAACAACCCGGGTAATGCGGCCTTTTCTGATTATCGATTTCCCAATCGAAATGTCTCTCTTTTTGCCGAGAATTTGTTTCGATTATCTTCTAAATTCAGCTTAACCCCTGGATTGCGGTATGAGTATATTAGCACTTCTTCTAATGGGTTCTACAAGGAACGAATTATTTCTGGTGGTCAAGTATTGCAGGAAAATAAGTATATAGACTATGATTCGCGAGAAAGGGGAGTAGTTCTTATGGGAATTGGGGGATCTTATTTTGTCGGAAAGTCTTCAGAACTTTATGTAAATGTCTCTACTAACTACAGGTCCATTACCTTTAATGATTTGATTGTTGTGAATCCAAATTTACTCATTGATGATGAGCTGGAAGATGAACGCGGCTCAAATATTGATTTGGGCTATCGTTCTAAGTTGTGGAAGAACAGAATTAGAATAGACGCTAGTCTCTTTTGTTTGCATTATCAGAATAGAATTGGCTTAGGGGAGCTTCTTATCCAAGATTCTATTACAGGGCCACGAGTGGCCTCCTATAGAACCAATATTGGAGCCTCTCAGAGCATAGGACTCGAACTAGGTGCCCAACTCCATATTCCATTAAATAGAAAAAAAGATCTTTGGTTTAATTCATTTACGAGTAGTCATTTCATTCAAGCCAAATACATCAGTGGTGCTTCGAACATCAAAGGGAATTTCATTGAATCTGTGCCGGCCATAAGCAGTAAAATAGGTCTGGGTCTTGAGGGCAATCATTGGCAATTTTCTCATACTTTTTCCTGGGTTGGTGAGCAATTTTCTGATGCTACTAATGCCACCATTACGAGTGATGCCACCAGAGGAATTGTACCTTCTTATATGGTCAATGATTTATCGATAAAGCTTAATTATAAAGGCTTTCATATGCAGTATAGCATGAGCAATATGTTCGATGCAATGTACTTTACCCGCAGAGCAACGGCTTATCCGGGACCAGGAATTCTACCTGCAGATGGTCGAATGCATTATGTTACGATGGGTTTTAAATTTTAGATTTTTGCCTCATCCAATGCTAAAATTTAGCATTTATTTATCGGTCCAATCGGCAATAAATAAGTTGGTAGCTCTCCCGCCGCCATTATTTCGATTGCTGCTAAATACTAGATATTTCCCATCAGGAGAAAACATAGGGAAAGAATTAAATATACTTTCCGTAGTTATTTGCTCCAAGTTCGAACCGTCATCATTAATCATGTACAAATCAAAATCATATCCTCTTTCGCTTTTATGATTGCTGCTAAAAATCACACGTTTTCCATCGGGGTGATAGAAGGGCGCCCAGTTGGCTTTCCCTAGGGAGGTGATTTGCTTTAAATCACTTCCATCTACATTTACCGTGTATAGTTCCATATTGTTAGGAGCAACTAATCCTTCGGCCAAAAAGGCTTTATATTTCGCGATTTCTTCCTCTGTTTTTGGACGGCTGCTTCTAAAAATAAGTTTTTTGCTATCTGGAGAGAAAAATGCACCTCCATCGTAACCCAACTCTGTAGTTATTTGACGCTTATTTTCACCATCAATATCCATGATCCAAAGTTCTAAATCTCCCGATAGTGTGCTGGTGTACACAATGCTCTTTCCATCCGGAGATACTGTGGCCTCAGCATCATAACCAGGCTCATTGGTGAGTTGATGAACTATCTTTCCATTGAGGTCAGAAACAAAGATGTCATAATCCTCGTAAATAGGCCATACATATGCTTTTCTGTTCTCTGGCACTGGTGGACAGGCCTGGTTACCTAAATGAGTACTGGCAAACAGTACGTGCTCATTATCGGGCATAAAATATGAGCAGGTGGTTCTTCCTGTTCCTGTACTTATTAATTTGGGTTTAAAGCTATCCAGTTTAAAGTCTTCTACATCAGCAGAAAATATTTGATCACAACTTAATCCCCAAGCGGGGTTATTGCTCTGAAAAGTAAGCTTTTTGGAATCAAAACTCCAGTATGCCTCTGCATTATCTCCGCCAAAAGTAAGTTGTTTGAGATTACTTAAATGGGTTTCTTCATTACCACTTTCTATTGTTTTCCATTCGGATCTTGCAGTTTCATTCCTTCCACAGGCTATTAAAGCTGTCATTGCAGCAATGTAAATTGTATAATTCATTTCTAAGCTTTTGTTGCAATAATTGGTAGGCTATTTTAGGATACCCAGTCTCATCTTTATCATTGTAAAAGTCAACAAATTTCATTTTATAAAATAAACCTCTGCGGCTTTTGATGATGTACGCATTTTTTGGATTAATAGTATATTTATTCGCCTGAATACTGAAGTTTTTCCAATCGTACCCTATGTTGTTTAGGTGGTTGTTGAAAACGATTCCTTTCGCATAGTTAAGGTCAATATCATCGTATTCAATCACATTTGTTAGATTCATTGTTTTTGTGTTAGCTGGGTTGCTAAGCACCCCAGTAACAGTATACCCTTCTGTTTGATTTACTTGAGCATAGTATATTTCTTCTTTGTAGCGGGTAAAAAGAATGTCCCACTCGTCTTTATCTATAGGTTCATTCAATATGCCTTGAGAACAATCGAAACAGAAATAGGTGAAATTCTTTTCTTCATATGTAGGGATAAACGAATGTTTCGGCATTTGATCTTTCCAATAGCTCCACTCAATGAGATAATTTGCTCCATTTCGGTTAATAACGCGAAGCTTTACGAATGTTTTATCACCTAAATCTTTTTCTTCCCCTAATTTAATCAGATACATGCATGAATCACCTTCCCAGTAATTTCCACTTATCTTTCGATTTAAGCTATGTCCCAGAGCACTCGAATCGATGTTTCCAGATGGATTGTCATGTTTCCACTCATCTTTTTCAATAGTACTCGGATCAACGGGGTCTGAGAATGAAATTTTACCTAGGCTGCATGCACTAAAGACGCCATTCTTTCCCCCATTGATAATAATCTTATTTTCTGCAGAAGACGAAAAGGCAATGTCCCATGTATATGGTGAGTTTGAAACAAATGTTCCTGTTTCAAAATCAAAATACACTTGTGTACCATAAGAGGATCCCATTTCTAATTGCTGTGTAACGGTGCCAGCCGAAATAATGGGAGCCTGGTAAAGTGGCTCTGGTTTCTCACAGGAGATGAAGCAAGAAGCGCTAATGAATAATATGGAAGCAAATATAAATTTCACTAAAAT
>JAURQA010000195.1 GCA_030836345.1 Bacteroidota bacterium | reverse complement strand
TAAATATAAAAAAAATGTACCGTAATGTAAGAGCTATTAGCTTAATTTTTATACTGGCTGGTTTTGTTTTTAGCATATACAACTGGCCTAGCGAATGGTTGGGCTTTGGCCAAACAGATCCTCCAAATATAAACGTGGAGAAAGCTCGAGAAAGTTGTGGTTTATTAATTGCCAGTCTGCTCGTGGGGTTAGGAATGCGATTAAAGTAAAAAAATCAATCCAACAGGGCATGGATTTAATTGTCAAAGAACAGTACTAGCTATGTCATGCAAGCAGGCAGTATAATTAGTCTAAAAATTGCCAATAAAACTCTTAATTTTGCCCCTATGCTTTTAAAAGATAAAACTGTTTTAATAACCGGTGCCAGCCGAGGAATAGGAAAAGGAATTGCTGAGTTATTTGCAAAAAATGGGGCAAATATTGCTTTTACCTATGCCAGTTCTGTAGAAAAAGCTGCTGCTTTTGAAAAGGAACTCAATGCAAATTATGGCGTTAAAGCTAAGGGATTTCAGAGCAATGCTGCTGATTTCGAAGGAAGTCAAAAATTGGCGGAAGAAGTGATTGCTGAATTTGAAACAATACACTGTTTAATTAACAACGCCGGTATTACTCGGGACACACTTATGATGCGAATGTCAGAAGAGCAATGGGACGCGGTAATGAACACGAACCTCAAGAGTGCGTTTAACCTAACCAAAGGAATGTTGCGTCATTTTTTAGGAAATAGAGAGGGAAGTATAATTAATATTTCCAGTATTGTAGGTATTACGGGAAATGCAGGCCAAGCAAATTATGCAGCTAGTAAAGCGGGAATGATTGGTTTTACTAAGTCTATTGCCAAGGAATTGGGTGCAAGAAATGTGCGTTGCAATGCCATAGCTCCAGGTTTTATTGAAACTGAAATGACCGAAAGTTTGGATGAAGAGGTTAAAAAAACCTGGATAAGTACTATTCCTTTAAAAAGAGGCGGGAGTACCGAAGACGTGGGAAATGCATGTTTGTTTTTAGCCAGTGATTTAAGCAAATACATAACGGGCCAAACCTTGAATGTTTGCGGCGGAATGGTCATGTAAAAATATATTTCAGGGAACTTCCAGTAACTAGGAGCGCATGAAAAAGCATCAAACTATTATCACTTAAGGATGTTTCAGGAATCTATATTGGCCATGCACATCCCAAATACACTCATGTTTAACGATATATCTGTTTTTTTTGAACTTTATCCTCATCTGTCAGTTACTTTCGCATAACCAGAGTCATGAGTGAAGACGGAAAAATATTGAGTAATCGCAAGACGGATCATATAGATTTAGCCTTTGATTCTCAAGTGTTAAGCGGCGACGAACGCTTTAATTACGAACCTTTAACGGCGTTTAATTTAGATGATCCATTAGAGACTGTTTCTTTTGCAGGATTGCAGATGAATGCGCCTTGGTGGGTAAGTAGTATGACGGGTGGCGCTGAAAAAGCGGGTCGTATTAATGAAAGATTAGCTAAAGCATGTGCCAAATATGGTTTGGGTATGGGTTTGGGTAGTTGTCGACCAGTTTTAGAAAATACTGAGTTTGGAACTGATTTTTTGGTTCGTAAATGGATTGGGAATCAGCCTTTATTTGCCAATTTAGGGATTGCTCAATTGGAGGAGATTGCAGAGACCAATGCATGGCCAAAGTTAAAAGACATGATTGCCCGTTTGGAAGCAAACGGATTAATTATACATGTAAATCCACTCCAAGAGTGGATGCAGCCGGAGGGAGATGATATACGCTTTAACCCTCTGGAGACCATAAAAAGGACGATTGATGCATTAGATTGCTCGATTATTGTAAAAGAAGTGGGTCAAGGTTTTGGTCCTGAATCTTTGAGAGCTTTAATGAAATTGCCATTGGCCGCTTTGGACTATGGTAGTTTGGGAGGAACAAATTTTAGTAAATTAGAATATACTAGGGGAGGATCAAATCATATGCCGGGTTACGAAGAGGTAACGCGTATTGGCCATACGGCTCATGAAATGACTACTATTGTAAATCGTTTAATTGATGAGCTGGGAAGCCAATGTTTATGTGAAAATAGCATCGTTTCTGGAGGTATTCGGAATTTCTTAGATGGATATTATCATGTAACCAAATCTAAAATGTCTGCAATTTATGCTCAAGCAAGCCCATTTTTAAAATATGCATTAGAAGGAGAAGAATCGCTCCATACATTTATAGAGTCGCAATTGGCTGGATACAAAATGGCCAATCGTACATTGAAGATTAAGCAGTAAGTGAAATGAAAAAAGTAGAAGCCATAAAAGGGTTTAGCAAACTAAGTAAGTCTGCCAAAGTAGCGTGGGTTATTTCCAACCATTTTAAAGGAGATAAAGAAGCCTTACAACTTTTAGATACCTACACACATTCTGACGGGGAAGTTCAAAAATTGCATGATGAGTTTATTGAAAATACCCTAAGTAATTTTTATATGCCTTTTGGCGTTGCACCTAATTTTTTAATTGATGGAGCTCAGTACACAGTTCCAATGACCATTGAGGAAAGCAGTGTAGTTGCGGCGGCGGCCAAAGCAGCTAGTTTTTGGATGCAAAGAGGCGGTTTTAAAACGGAGGTTGTTAATACTACCAAAATTGGCCATGTGCATTTTGTGTGGAGAGGGAAACATCCGGAAGTACTCCAGCAAATTATTCAAGACTCCTATCAGCAATTTATTGGAGATAGTGAAAACATAACGGCTAATATGACTGCTCGTGGGGGAGGGGTCAAATCAATTCAGTTGGTTAATAAATGTGATTTAGAACCAAATTACTACCAGCTAGAGGCCAAGTTTGAAACCTGTGACAGCATGGGCGCCAATTTTATTAACAGTTGTTTGGAGAGTTTTGCAAAAACCTTGAAACGGTTGGTGAGTGATGCAAGTGAGTTAGCCGAGGAAGATAAATACTTGCAAATTCTCATGAGTATACTCAGCAATTATACTCCAGAGTGCACGGTAAAAGCTTGGGTAGAATGCCCCATTAATGAGATTAATGAAGGAAGTATGCCTAATGGTGAGTTTGCAGAAAAATTTATAAAAGCTTTAAAAGTTGCTGAAATAGAGCCGTATAGAGCGGTTACTCATAACAAAGGAATAATGAATGGAATTGACTCTGTAATTATTGCTACAGGCAATGATTTTAGAGCGATTGAAGCCTGTGTACATGCTTATGCCTCTCGCAACGGGAAATATAGCAGTCTTACACATGCATCTTTAGATGATGGAATATTTAAATTTTGGATAGAAATACCCTTATCTCTGGGCACGGTAGGTGGGATTACAAGCTTGCATCCTATGGTAAAATTTGCTCATGAAATGCTTGGAAATCCAAATGCTAAAGATCTAATGAAAATTGTAGCAACGGCTGGATTAGCTCAAAACTTTAGTGCTTTACGAAGTTTAATAACAAGCGGTATTCAAAAAGGGCACATGAAAATGCATCTCCTAAATATTTTGAACCAATTAGAGGCTAACGACACAGAAAAAGAGCAGTTGGTAGAACATTTTAAAAATAAGGTCGTGAGTTTTAGCGCTGCAGTCAAAGCATTTTGCGATTTACGTGGAATAGAACAACCAAAGAAAGAAGCAAGATAATTTTTGATACAAACGCTTTCATACTACGCACCAGGTAAGGTTATGTTAGCCGGGGAATACCTCGCTCTTTATGGTTTAGAGACCTTTGCTTTTCCTGTGAAATATGGGCAAAAATTAACGGTGTGGCAATCTGAATCAGACGGCAACGAATTAAAATGGAGCAGTTTGAATTATTTGGGAGAAACCTGGTTTAAGGTTGAAATAGATACCGATAGTCTACTTGAAAAGACCACAGATAATGCGACGGTATCTGGACGTATTTGCGAGCTCATTCAAACGGCCAGAGACTTAAACCCAAATTTTATGCTGAAAGGCACCTATAGGGTTGAAATAGAGCTTGAATTTGATCAAGCCTTTGGTTTAGGTAGCAGCAGTACCTTGGTATCATTAATTGCCCAATGGGCCAAAGTAGATGCGCTTGAGCTACAAGAAAAGGTATTTGGCGGAAGCGGCTACGATGCAGCGGTTTCCAGTGTGCAAAAACCTTTGATTTATTGGAAAAATGATAAAAACAAGCCGAATTGGGCCTTGTGGCAGATGGACCTGGAGGTTAGCAAAGATTGGTTTCTTTGTTTCCCTGGGATAAAAGTAAATAGCAGAAGATCCCTTAAAGAAGTAAAAAAGCAGCTAGAATTAATCTCTACGGACTCCTTTATGATGGCTCAGTTAGATAATATATTGCAACAAATCAAATCGGCAGATACGGCAGATTCAATGGAATTATCTCTTGAAATATGGCAGGCCTTTATTGCTCAAAGCCTCGGTTTAAAAACCGCTTATCAAGATTTAAATATAGAGCAAATGAAAGGGGGATTGTGCAAATATCTCGGTGCCTGGGGCGGAGATGTGTTTTTAGTAAATAAGTTAATCCTCACAGCAAACAAAGATAAATTTGAGTCTATGGAAGTGGTTCCATGGAACGAAATAGTATTAAACTCGTGACAAAATTAATCAGTTCATATAAAAGTCCATCAAACATAGCCTTGGTTAAATACTGGGGTAAAAAGAATACGGGAACTCAGTTGCCTGCAAATGCAAGCATTAGTTTTACCCTAAGCGATTTATGTGCCACTACTACAGTCGAAGCTATGCCTTGCGATGAAGTATTAAAAGAGCCCTCCTTCATGTTTCAATTAAACGACTTGCCTAAGGCTAGTTTTGAACCAAAAATCAAAGCTTTTTTAAAACGAATATGGGATAACTATTCTCTTCTAAAAACTCATCGTTTATTCATTAGAAGTAGCAATAACTTTCCGCATGGCGCAGGTATTGCAAGCAGTGCAGCAGGGTTTAGTGCCTTGGCTCTTTGTATGGTAGATTTGCAAGGACAGTTTTCTGGAACTCCTTTAATTGATCCTAAAAGAGAAGCCAGTAGAATATCGCGTTTGGGTAGCGGGAGTGCTTGTCGGAGCATGTTTGGAGAGCCAGGAGTTTGGGGGAAAACAAAACATATTGAAGAGGCTTGTGATGAATATGCCGTGCCAATGGCTGGCATGCATGAATCGTTTAAGTCTTGGAAGGATATCGTTTTGATTGTAGATGCCAGTGAAAAATCAGTAAGTAGTACCGAAGGCCATCAGCAATTGGATAATAATATTTATGCCGAGTCTCGGTATTTATCCGCAAAAAAATCAATGGATTTGATTCTTGATGCCTTAAGGAAGCATAATCTACCAACCTTTATCCACACCGTTGAAAGTGAAGCATTGCAGTTGCATGCCATGATGATGGTTAGCCCCATGCACTACATTCTCATGGAGCCCAATACGCTGGCTATCATACAGAAAATATGGACTTTTAGGAAAGAAACACACTTGCCCTTATGCTTTACTCTTGATGCCGGAGCAAATGTTCATTTACTTTTTGATGGAAGGGAAGAAGACAAAATAATAAACTTTGTTGAAAATGAATTATTACCTTTATGCAGTCAAAAGCAGTACTTTTGTAGCAACCTAGGTGGAGAGCCTATAAAACTTAGCACCATTGAAAAGTAAAAATCCTCTTTATTACGCTAAAATTCTCCTTTTTGGAGAATATGGAATTATTGAAAATTCCATGGGATTAAGTATTCCTTTTCACGATTTCAAAGCTGAATTTATTTCTTCAAATGAACCGCTTAGCCCAGAGCAGATGCGTTCCAATGAGTCTCTCCACAAATATTGTGATTATTTAATGATTCAGCAGGCACAAGGAAAACTTCCTTGTTCTATGGATCTGGCCACTTTTGAAAAGGATATTGAAGGTCAGATTTATTTTTGTAGTACGATACCTCAAGGCTTTGGAGTAGGAAGCAGTGGCGCTTTGGTTGCTGCCGTTTATGCAAAATATGCCAAAGACCCTATTTTGGCCTCCGAGGCATCGAATGGAGAAAATTTTGTTACTTTGAAAAAAACGCTGGGTCAGTTGGAAAATTTCTTTCATGGCAAAAGCAGTGGATTAGATCCATTAATATGTTATCTCGATTTGCCAGTTCTAATCAAGGACAAAGAAGAGTTGGGTGCAGTAAGTATGCCAAAACAACAGCATAATGGAGAAGGTGCAATATTCCTTATCAATAGTGGAAATCCCGGGCACACTCAAAGCATGGTTGCTATCTTCTTGCAAAAATTAAAAAATAGAGGTTTTAGAAAGTTATTTAAAACAGAACTCAAAGACCTGAACGATGCATGTATTCAAGATTTTTTGAAAGGGGATATGACGGGTCTATTTGACAACCTGAAAGGTTTGAGTTCATTCTTCTTTGATTATTTTAAACAAATGATACCATCCAAGTTTGAGCAAATTTGGAAAGAGGGTATAGATACGAATAAATATTACTTAAAACTCTGTGGAAGCGGGGGTGGAGGCTATATCCTTGGTTTTGCCAAAGATATAAAAGTGGCTCAAGAACATTTAAAAGATCATCAGCTCAACATCATTCACAGGTTCTAAATTGGTATCTTTGTGCTATAGGAACTACTTTGAGCAATAAAAGTACATTACAAGACGCCATTATTTTATTACGCGCCATTCGCTGGCTAAATGTCTTGTTTTTGGCAATCGCCCAATATTTAACCGCCATTTGTATCTTCAATGAGAATCAATCGGTATTCGCCGTTTTGTCTGACTATAAGCTCCATATTATTGTCGTGGCTACTGCATTTTCCGTAGCAGGTGCTTTTCTTATTAATGGGTTTTATGATGTAGAGAAGGATACTGTAAACAGACCTCAAGGGGTTATATTTAACCGACTTTTATCTACAGATATATTATTGAATACCTATGCTTTTGTAAGCGGTCTCAGTGTTTTTATCGCTCTTTTTGCAGGGGTTAAGATATTTATTTTCTTCTCCTGTATGGTGGGTGTTTATTGGTTTTACTCACACAAATTGTCGGGTATTCCTTTCATTCGTGAGCTTTCAGCGAGTTTGTTGACAATTTTATGTTTCATTAGTGTTTGGCTGCATTTTGGAGCATCTATGGCACATTCCCAATGGCCATTTTTCGTATATCTACTAGCTATTTTAACGGTATTATTCAGCCGCGAAATAATTAAAGACCTGGAGGGTCAGCAAGGAAATGCAATTTTCGGTTACAAAACAGTGGTCGAAACTACCGGACCTAAGATGGCGCTCAGAGGCTTACTCATATTTTCAGCACTTGCTCTGGTTTTGGCTCTTTTAGGAATGTATATCATGGAGATTACTCCGGGCTATTTTAGTCTTATCTCCTTGTTTGGCTTGTCTTCAACTTTTATCATTAGTATTGGTTGCAATGCCTCCCCTCAACTTAGTTATTATCAAATTAGTGATCAATTACTCCGTGGAATTTTAGTGGTAATGGTCCTTTCTAATGTGTTTTTACGAATAGGATTTTAATATTTTAGATTTATTATCTACGAAACCTTCTTTGATTGGGGATGTATTACAATATTCCTATAGTTAATTAAGGGTTGTTCATTTTGTAAAGTATGCCAAGTGCATGAATTGTTCTTAATTTAAACTGATGCGTTTTAGCTACCATTTTGGTATATTGTATTTGCGAATTGATGTAGCCTAATTCTCTAGAATTTACCATGAAAAGAGAGGACTCTCCTCCGTCAAATCGTTTCCTTTCACCTTTTAATAATGTGGAGTAATCATTTACCGTTTTAGAGTATATACCCAATAGGTCTTGACTATTTTTCCATTCATTGAGCGAAGCACTAATTTTATAATTTATCATGGCTTCTTTCTTTAAAAGGTCATATTGTGCCTGTTTTACCTCAATTTTAGACTGAGTGAGCTTACCCCTTTCTTTTCTGAGGAAAATGGGTAATCCAAAATCCAATCCCCAAATGTAGTTTTGATTATTAAATGAGTTAAGTGTATTTCCTCCAAGTGGTTGGATCAGAGCATTATATTTTAAACGTAAATCTGGTTTTAATTGTTCTGCGGCAAGTCTTTGATTTACTAAGTTTTGTTTTATATTCAACCTTGACTGTGTTAATATGGGGTGATTTTTCAATAAGGAGTCTACATTTTTTTGAAAGATATAATTTTGATTAAATGTATCAATCGTATTTAAATCTATTGGCTTGATACTATCAGTTAATTTCATCGGAGTAGCACCATCCTTCCACAAATAAATGGAGAGCAATTGACTATTGTTTTTGTATTCCAATTGGGCATTTAGATATCTAATGCTTCTGTTCTGAACTTGTATGCTTGCTTCGACGGTATCTATAGCTGGCCGATCTCCAAAATTCACAGATTGAAGAACAGCAGCTTTTCTTATTTTTGCAGCCTCCCAGGCTTCGGAATGAATGGCCAATGCATGATAGCTACTAAACCAATCCCAGTACGATTGCCCTGCACTGAGAAGCAAATTATTAAGCATGTTTTTACGTTCAGCTATTGTAGATTCTTTAAATAATTTGGCTTTCTGAAGTTCAGCCCTTCTTTTATCTAAAAAGAGGTTTTTTCCCAAGGGTATGCTTATTCCAGCCATTATTAGCCCTGAATTTGGTGTGATCTCTTCTGGATTAAGGTTTAAACCACTATTTTGTTGGTAATTAACCTGAGCTTCTATTCCATACCAGGTTGGAATTTTTAAACCTGATGATCTTTGTTGGAAATAGGTTCTGTTATCAAAATACTTATCGTAAATGGTGGAATAAATATTTGGATCAAAGTTTCCTCGAGCAGATTGAACTTCTGCATCTCCAAGTCCCATTTGCAAGTTAGCACCAAAACTTAAAGGGTGATGTTCTAAAACCCAAAGAGCAAAAGTTTCAAAATCTAATATTTTAGAATTACTTTTTTGCCCTTTTGCTACTTGAGTTGTAAAGCCTATTATTAGGAGTAAAAATTTAATATTTATAAAGTTATTCAGCCTCATTTTTATTTGTTGTATTCAAGCTTAAATCTTTATAAAAATCTGGAGGGAAACCATTAATCTGACGCCAAAGCTCATACCAAATAGGTACATCCTTTAGAAGGAGCATGTTTTTAGCTCCACCGCCAACCCTCAATGCCTTTGGCCAGGGGTGATCTGTAGAGTCAGGTTCAATAAGAATTCGATATTTTCCATTGTTTGAAGTGAAATTATCTATAGCAAATATTTTCCCTCCAAATGTTCCGTAACTTGTGTTGGGCCAACCTGAAAAGACTATCGCTGGCCAGCCATCGAATTGAATTCGAACTTTTTGCCCTTTTCTAACTAAAGGCAGATCTATAGGTTTAACATAAAGTGAAACGGCAAGCTTATACTTTTCGGGCATGATACTTACAATATCATCCCCTTCTTTTACAGTTTCTCCCAATCCAGTTTGCAATGTTTTAGTTATGTATCCGTTTTGGGGAGATGTGATGTAATAAAGTCCAGTTCGAACAGAGAAGTTCATGTATTGATTTTGGAGCTGAGTAACTTCTGTCTCCGTATTATACATATCACTCATGGCTGTTGATTTTTCCGATTCAGCTTGGGCTACTTTATTTGCATATTGATACCGAATTGAGTTTAACTCTACACTGGCATTAATAACAGAGTTTTTGCTCGTAAGTAATTTATTTTCTGCTCTGATGAGTTCTGCATTGGTTTTTTGCAGCGTCAATTTACGATTTTCTAAGTCGGTTAAGGATTTAAGCCCGTCTTTATACAATTTTTCGAGGCGTTCATATTGTCGTTGAGCAATAAGGTAGTTTGTTTTGGCGACCTGAAAAGAAATGCTGTCGGTAGTTACTTTTAAACGTGCCTGGTTTAATTTATTTGAGGCCTGTTCGATCTTTAACTTACTTGTTTGTACTAGAGCATCCACCTGATTGTCTAAAGACTGTACTTTGTTCATGAACGATTGAACAGCATTTTCTTTGGCCTTTAATTGTGATTGGGTTCTTTGCAATAAATTAGGATCAAAATAAGCATCCTTTATTTCTGAAATAAATAAAATAGTATCCCCTTTTTTTACAAAATCACCTTCTCTTACAAACCATTTTTCAATTCTTCCGGCTATTATAGAGTGAACTGTTTGAGGTCTTTCTGCAGGTCCTAAAGTAGTCATTGTGCCATTGGCCCTGATGTTTTGAGTCCAAGGAATAAACATAAAAAGGATGAAAAGAATGCAAAAGGCGAGGATAAAACGCAAAACGTTTTTTCCGTAATTGCGATTTTCTAAATTCTTAAAAATTTCGAAACGGGATTTGTCAAATTCTTGTCTAATACTATTATTAGATATATTAAGCATGGTTTTCCTCCTTTATTTTTCTTTCCTCTAATTCTTTAGGACTTAGTTTATACAGAAATCCGTCTTTTAGTTCTACGACATAGTCCATAGCATTAGCACAAATAATATCACTAGAAATTGAAACCAATGTCCATTTGTTTTCTTTATTGGTTAAGAAGCTGATGACATCCATCATTTCTTTTTCTTGCAATAACTCTAGCATATCTTCTATGAGTAGTAACCTCGGCCGATCTGCAATGCTTCTAGCCAAAATTAATTTTATCGCAATGCTCTGAGGTAGGCTTTTTCCATGATTGTCAAGGAGTGTGTTTAATCCATTTGGAAGTTTATTAATATACTGGACCATTCCCAGATTTTTAATTGCCCATTTTACATTATCTAATGTAGCATTTGGTCTTCCCATAGTTATGTTCTCTAAAACGGTACCAGGGAATATTTTTTCAGTTGTTATGCAATCTCCAATGACCGAGTGCAAAGCTCTCGTATCATAATTTGTACGAGAGATGCCACCATAGTTTATTGAGCCAGATTGTATATCATATAGGCCTGCTAATAAATGCAATAGTGTACTTTTTCCACTTCCGTCTACACCAGTAATTAAAATTTTGGCTCCGGGCTCAATTTTTAAATCAAGCTGTTTAAATAGAATCGTATTTTTTTTAGGATACTTAAAACTAACATTGTTTAATTCTACTGGAAGCCCTTCAGGGTAGTCCGCATGAGAAATATCAATCCCGCCCAAATTATCGAGTTCGAGATCAGTAACTTGCCCTATTTTTTCTAAACCTGTAAGAACATCATAAATGGTCTCAATGCATAAAATTAATTTTTCGATAGAGGAAATTATAAGTAGAATTAGAATCTCAGATGCAACAAATTGTCCGATATTCATTTGTTGTTTTATTACAAGGTAGCCGCCAATCCCAAGAAGCCCTGCAGCAATTATGACCTTAAAAATAACCATTAATGAGTATTGCTGTACAAGAATTCTAAAATGGGAATTACGTGCTCCGAGGTATTGTTTTACGAATTCATTTGTTTTCTTTAATTGTAAATCTGTGTTTCCTGCAAGTTTAAAAGATGTGGCTGTTCTTGCAACCTCTTGGAGCCAATGTGCCATTTGGTACTTAAAGCTAGATTCATTAATACTTGTTTCAAGCCCCTTGCTCGCGGTGAATCTTATAATTACTAGAATTGTTACAATAAGGGCAAATGTGAAGAAGATAAAGAAGGGATGATAAAAGCAAAGAAGCAAAAGTCCAAACGTTATCTGCATCGCAGCAGTGCTAAAATCAATTAACAATTTAGGTAAACCTTTTTGGACACTGACAGTATCAAAAAAACGATTCATTAATTCAGGACCATATTTTTGATACATGGATTCCATTTTTATTCTTGGAACCCTGAATGCAAATTCAAATGCGGCTCTAGTGAACACCCTTTGCTGAAGGTTCTCCGTAATTCGAAGTTGATAGATTTGCAAGATTCCAGTAACAATAATTCCAAACACCACCAGAATCAACAATACAATCCAACTGGTGGTTATTTGTCCAGTTTGAATAAAACTAACAATAGATTGGATTCCCAAGGGTAATGATAGATTTACTAGACCATTAAAAATGGATAAAAAATAGACACTTTGTATTTCCTTTTTATCTTGGGAAAGAAGTCCCCAAAAGCGTCGTAAGGGTCTATTTTTAGTTAATATGTTTGATTTCATAGTTCTAATGCTTTAAAAACAAGCTCCTTATAAAATTCCGATATGTGATTTTCTTTATCCCCTGTATTCGTGAGCATTGGTAAGTGGGATGCAAAAAAGTGCTGATGGTGAGATCCCTCTATCACTGTGGAAACTAACATATGGGGGCAGGCATAGTTTGGATTACATTCCAAAATTAAATCACCAACACGAGCAACCAGATTTTTATAACTCCCAAAGTATCCCTTCTGATTTTCTTGATCCACGTTTTTTGTTAAATATGCCTTGCTCGATTCGCAAATGACAATTTGGTAAAGTTTTTCACTATCAACCCCCCTTGGTCCTATTTCAAACAGCTGATCACAGGTTAGAATTCTTAAAGCCCTAGTTAATCGCTCTTGTGAATCATCTATATTGGCCAAGCTAAAAGCCAATTGATACTCCATCCAACCCCAATAGAGCGAGGTTAAGTAAATTAATAGTTTATGTTTTCCT
>JAURQA010000194.1 GCA_030836345.1 Bacteroidota bacterium | reverse complement strand
GGACCGCATATAATAGTGGTATCAGGAAATCCTATTTTAGCCCCGTCCACAACAATGGTGGTAGACCGGATATTAGAATCTAACTTACCACAGCCTAATTTTTGTTTTACTTTCATCTTCACGGTATATACCCCAGCTTCTTTAAAAACATGAATAAGAGACCTTCCCGTATCCGTGCTTCCATCATCAAAGTCCCACTCTATACTCTCATAGGCATTTTCTAGGATGGCATCAAAAGTGATATTTGAATTGGGACAACGTCCGGATTTTGAGACTTCAATATCGTATTTGAGGTTTTCGAAAGTTGCACCTGCGCAATAGGCATAGCTTTCAAAATCCCCAATGCCATAAGTTATAGCAATCATTCCACTATCGCATCGAATATTATAACTCTTGGATTGAATGGACTGCGTTGAATAGGCAAAGCCACTAGTGCCAATATTTGTAAAATCAGAGGCAGGAAGACTTACTCCATCAATGAGCACTGCACTTTTTGCTGAAGCTCGAACAATAATATTCAGAAAAAATTGATTAATACGTCCTGTTTTAGGCGCCCCAATGGTAGCTTTGGTAATCATCTGTTTTACTGTAGGGGTAGCTAAAATTGCCGGGTCTCCCTTTACACCGTTTCCTGCACAAGCATCGGTCTTCATAAACTCAAGGGCATAAACGGGTTTGTCTGAGGTAATATGGGTAGCTACTGCGCTGCCTATATTTCTACTATACACATCTCCAGTATCATTTAAGGTGGTTGCTAAAGTACCATCAATCCATACTTTGGTGTTTTTTTGTGTAGCTATGACTCGTACAACATAGCCTTGACTATGTGTACTAAATGGCGTCATCACATATTCCTTCCCTAAAACAGAGGTTGGAAAATTCTGGCTTAACAAATAATCACTGGAAGTAATGCCTCTCCCGCAGCGATTATATGGAACTCGAGCTTCTAAATTTCCTGAAAAAACATTGAATTTTCCGCAATTTTTGCCTGTTACTGAAATAATGGTTCCAGATAAATCACCATTCACATTTCCAGAGGGAAGGTTACTGCTGTTGTGGCCTTGATTTACTTTGCTCTGAAGTTGATAAACTTGCCCCTTGTTCATGGTTATTTCGAAAGGGACACCTTTTGATTTACCATCTTTAGTATCAGCAGCTGGTTTTATACGCAGTGTCACCCGATCCATTGCAACAATGGAAAATTCCGAAGGAGAGTAGTTTCCTGTGCCTCCTACATTGGGAAAATACGTTCCAACAATAAAGGTTGGATTGTTAGGAATGGCCTCGTATGGCATTACAAAAGTTCCATCAGATTTAGCATCCTCAATAGCCATGGCATAGAGTGTTATGGGATTCTCCGCCTCAATTCTCAATGCCCTTTTTATTTCTTTTACTCCTGTTTTTTCATTATCCAGAAACAATTTACTATTCCAAGTACTTAAATTGTAAGAGGTTAGGACGCCTGGGTTTATTTTCACTGTTTTTTTTGAGTTAAGGCCATACAATTCAACAGTGGCCGTGGTAGGAACAGCAGAACTCATGTATAAAACAAAAGAATCCACTGAAGACCCTGACCCGAATGTAGCACATTCGGGGAAGGTGACCCAAAAGAGCTTACCTTTATTGGTGACCTGAGTCTTGGCCCCTATAAGGACAGTTAAAAACAGTGCAAAGAGAATGAGCTTTTTCATATTATTAGATACACAAGATAAATATTAAAATCCAATAGCGTTGATATATGTTGTATAATTAATTGATGCTAAGAGCTTTGTAAATACTGGCTATTTATATATATCCGCTTATTATTTTACATTAAGATGACATTACACCGCTACCAATAAGCTCGTTTTTAAAGAACCAAGCAGCAAATTGTCCAGGGGCAACGCTATTCTGATGTTGGTCAAAATGGATTTCTAATCCATGCGCTTTTTGCTCTAATGTTGCTTCAAAAGGCTCTTGTCTATAGCGTATTTGAACCTGGTATTTTTTGACGTCACCTATACTCATTTTATGGCTTTCTTGTATCCAATGAACATCTTTGTTTTGGATGATGGTTCCCAGGTGTTTTAAGCCGGGATGATCCGCACCTTGTCCCACATAAATACTATTGCTTTCTATATCTGTTTGAATAACGAACAAAGGAAGAGGAGTGCCTCCAACATTTAAGCCTTTGCGTTGTCCGACAGTAAAGTAGTGAGCTCCTTGATGGATGCCTACAACTCTGCCATTTTCAGGCATATATTTTATTTTATTTCTAATTTGTTGCGGTTTTTTGTATTCATTAAAATTCGCATCAATTTCAATAATAGCACCTTGTTTCGGGTTTAATTTTTGTTGTAAAAAATCTGGTAGCCGCACATGACCAATGAAACATAAGCCTTGGGAATCTTTTTTATTTGCCGTTAGGAGGCCAATATCTTCTGCTATTCTTCTAACCTCAGATTTATCCAAATGCCCAATGGGAAAAAGAGATTTAGCCAACTGTTTTTGCGAAAGCTGACAGAGAAAATAAGCCTGATTTTTATTGGAATCGGCTCCAGAAACTAGATGGTGAATGTCCTTACTCTCTTGAAACGTGGTAGTTTTTTGAACATAATGCCCCGTAGCTACAAAATCTGCTTTGAGTTTTAGGGCTTCCTTCAGAAATAAATCAAACTTAATTTCTCTATTGCATAAAATATCGGGGTTTGGTGTCCTGCCTGCTTTGTATTCTGCAAACATGTAGTTAACAATGCGATTTAGGTATTCCTTGCTAAAATCAACCAATTGAAAGGGGATTCCAAGGTGCTCAGCGACCATCATTGCATCTCGGCTATCCTCAATCCAAGGGCATTCATTTTCCAGTGTTGGAGAGGAGTCATTCCAGTTTCGCATGAATATACCAATGACTTCATGCCCCTGTTCCTTTAGTAAATGGGCTGCTACCGAACTATCTACGCCTCCGCTGAGGCCAACTACAACTCTGGCCATAAAATCTAAAATATATCCAAATTATGCAGAAAAACTTTGGCCGCAGCCACAAGTTTCTGATGCATTAGGGTTATTGAACGAGAAGCCTCTATTGTTTAAACCCTGCTCCCAATCAATTTCCATACCTAAGATGTACATGACATGCGCTTTATTTATTATTACTTCAATGCCTTCCATTTCATACAAATTATCCTGCTCCTCTTTTTTATCGAATGCCAGTAGGTAATTCAATCCTGAACAGCCTCCACCTTTCACTCCAATACGTAAATAAGGGCTTTCGTTAGCATCTAAATTCTTACGTAGCTTATGCAACTCAATCATTGCAGGCTTAGTAAAACCGATGGGAATATCTTTTAACACCTCACTTGTTGACATATCTGCGAAGATACGATTATAAACGGAATTCTATTTGAATTCCACCAGCTCAGTATCGAAAATAAGCATTGCATTCGGTGGAATAACTCCGCCGCCTGCTCCTCTCGATCCGTATCCTAGCTCTGATGGTATAATCAATTTGAACTTTGCTCCTTTATTCATAAGTGCTATTCCTTCATCCCAACCAGGAATAACTTGTCCAACTCCGAGCTTAAAGGTAATGGGTTCTCCCCGGCTATAAGAATTGTCAAATTCAGTACCGTCTAAAAGTTGTCCTTTGTAATGAACAGATACAGTTTGTCCGGAGCTTGGGTTTTCTCCGCTTCCTTTTTGCTCAACCACATACATAAGACCGGATTCTGTTTGTTTAATATTAGGATACGCTGCCTTAAGTTTATTTAAGGCTTTCTCTTTTTCTGCCTTCTGTGCTTCTATTGCTGCTTTTTTGGAAAGTTCTGCTCTTTCTGAAGCAGATTTCTTTAAGGTTTTGAATGTTTCTTCATTGGTTTCAAACCCTTCTGCACTTGCTCCTTTTCTTATAATAACTAAGGTTTGAATGGAATCGTCTTGAGCAATACTATTTACTACATCCATCCCTTCCACTACCTTGCCAAAAACACTATGTTTTCCATCCAACCAAGGTGTGGCTACATGGGTAATAAAGAATTGACTTCCGTTAGTTCCTGGTCCCGCATTGGCCATTGATAATATGCCTGGCTCTGTATGCTTTAAATCTGGCGCAAACTCATCTTCAAAGTTATATCCTGGACCACCCATTCCTGTTCCTTGAGGATCTCCTCCTTGAATCATGAAGTCTGTTATAACCCTATGGAATTTAAGGCCATCGTAGTAAGGAACTCCAGCCTCTTTGGCTGTGTTATTAATGTTTCCTTCTGCTAAGCCTGCAAAGTTGCAAACGGTCATTGGGGTTTGTTCATGATGAAGCAAAATAATAATTTCACCTTTGTTAGTCATCATTTGAGCATACATGCCATCAGGCATTGAATCGAATTTTTCTGGATATGTTTTAGTCACAATATTTTCTTTTGTATCTTTTTTATTAAATAGGGCGCATTGACTCAGTCCAATACATGTTAAAACGATTAAAAATTTATTTTTCATATGATATTTCTTGCTTTACTTTTTGTGATAAGGAGTCAAAAACCAATTGATAGCTTTGTTCTAATTGCTCTTTTCTAAAATCATTACTTAACAATTCAAAATG
>JAURQA010000193.1 GCA_030836345.1 Bacteroidota bacterium | reverse complement strand
GTCGCAATTCACAAATAATTTTCCGTCTTCCGTAATAATCTCACTCGGATCATAATCTTGATAATAGGTCTTTGTTACTACGCCTCCTTCACTGATTTCGACCATCTTACGGGTTTTTCCTTTAATGTATGGGGTTAATCCGGCATTATTATCTGGTTCACAAGCACAATTATTTACAAGTTCCTTTTCTCCATATCCTTTCCAGGTTATTCGTGCAGAATCAATTTTCCACTTGCTGACCAGATAGTCTACGGCATTTTTTGCTCGTCTTGTTGCTAAATCCTCGTTATGCGCCATGCTAGCTCTACAATCGGTATGTGAACCAAGTTCAGCATACAATTTTGGATACTTTAGCATGATGCTTTTTGCAAAATCATCCAATACTTTTTCTGCATCTGGACGGATAAATGCTTTGTCCAAATCGTAATAGATAGGTAATGTAAGCAATTTTATAATGGGGTTTTCCATGCAGAAATTTCGCTGAAAAGCACCGCATTCCATATCCATGGTTGAGACCTTTTGATCATCTGCTGCAAAATAATATTCGTGTTTTGGATCTACCGGATTGTTAGGAGCACTTACTTCAATGCGGAAATTTTTATCTCCCTCAATAATAAGGTCATATCTTCCTTTCGCATCAGCAGTAAGATTAATTACTGAAGTGTCTTTGTCATTGGTAATTCGAATAATTGCATTCGGGATAGGTTCTGTTGTTTCACAATCTGTAATTACACCTTCTAAGGTAATGGAGCAAGGCTCAATATAGAATTTATAAATATCAAAATTATTTCGCTTGGCCCCTCTGTTACTCGAAAAGTATCCTGAGTTTGGATCATCTCGGTTGAAAGTAATGCCTAAATCATCGCCTCCAGAATTCATTGGAAGCTTTAGGTTTTGTAATTTCTTCCAAACCGTTACATCATCCGTTGGGTCTATTTTAAAAATATCTAAGCCACCTGCTCCTGGCCAACCGTCACTACTAAAATATAGTTTGTTGTCTCCCTTATTAAAAAAGGGATAGTATTCATTGCCCGCTGTATTAATATTGGGTCCTAGATTTACAGGATCACTCCAAGTCTTACCCCTTTTAGTATAATTAGATACCCAAAGGTCAAATCCTCCATATCCTCCTTCTCTATCACTACTGAAAAACATTTGTGAACCATCTGCGCTTAGCGTTGGGTGTCCATAAAAACTTGCAGAATCTTCGGTACAAAAACTTAATGGATCTTGAATTAACCAATCTTTACCTATTTTTTTCATAGCGTAAATCATACAGTTTTGTCCTTTACCGTCAAGCCCGTTGCATTGAGTCATGAACATATTACTAAAACGCGTATTAAATGCTAATGCACCGTCATTATACTTTGTACTGGCTTCTTTTAATAGCTGTGGCTTACTCCATCGCACCTTGCCTCGTTTGGTTGTTTTTTCCATAAACCAAATATCACTATAGGTGTTAAAGCTAATGGCGTCTATCTTTTTTGATACTCCGCCTGCTCTGTCAGAGGCCAAATAAAGCAATTTATCTCTTCGAGCTGCTATCATTGGAGCCCAATCATCTGAGGCTTTCGTATTGGCTTCTTTAAAATTTTCTACTTTATACCTACTGCTATCTGGATCCCAGGTAAGTTTCATTTCTAACCCTTTTCTGCGGTAAATGGCAAATGAATCTCCAGGGACTTCTTGTAAATAAGTCGTGTAGGCTTCAACTGCATCTTCATCTTTTTCTAAGCTTTTCAAGCAATCGGCTCGGTGCAAAAGTGCATCCGTATTCTTGGGGTCGTATTTTAGATACTTATCGAAGTATTTAGTAGCATTCTTATAATCGTTTGACATACGATAAGACTCTGCGGCTAATAAATAGGCTTTGTTTTTGGATTCTTTATCAATTTTACGGTCTTTGCTTACTTCTGTGGCCTCTTGGGCAGCAGTAGCATAATAACCCTTATCGTACTCTTCTTTCGCTTTATCAAGGGAGTAAGACTTACACGCACCAAGAAAAAGGACTGTAGAAAGCACACTTAGGTACAGGTAATGTAAAAATCTGTTTGAACTAGAATTGATCATAATGTAGTTGTATTACTAGGGTAAACGTTACAATCCTCAAAATAAGTGCTTTGGGGGCAAAGAAAAAAATATATTTTCCGCTACGTTAAGAAGCAAAGTAAGGTCTTTTCACTAAAATAAATGGATCATTTTAATTCAACAATAAATAGAATGAACCGACATTTTTGCCGATGTAAATAGCTGAAACCTCAACTCAAAGGGATGTGGATAATTAAACTTAATGGTTAATTTTTAAGCGGTGCACTACCATCGAATTTCCATAACTCACATTTACGAGGTACAGCCCATTGGGTATTTTGTGAATGTCCAAGGTGGTAGAAGTTCCAATGGAGGAATGTGAAAGTATTTTTTGTCCAAGAATGGAATAGAGTTCAATTTTTACTAATTGCTCCTGCTCAACACTAATGGTAACTTTCTTATTTGCAGGGTTAGGCGATATTTTGATAGAACCATTATTGGCTTTTAGGGCGCCTGCAATGCAAAAGACAAAGCTGAGTAAGACGATTTTAACCTTCATGCCTTATATTTCAACAATATTCGTGCCAATTAGAGTATTTTGGCAGACTTTAGGAGCATTTCAATCTTTAATTTTTCGGAGGCGGGTAATTTAGCTACTTCTTTTTTAATTTGGTCTAAATTTCCAGAAAGCCCCTTTAGAGTTGATAGAGCGGGCCCAGCAAGACGTCTGTTAAAGCTGGTTAGCGCTTCAATAAGGTTTGCAACAATTAGATCATCGGATAACTTTAAGGACTTTATAGCTTTAAAGGCATTGATCCGAGTTCTAAACTCATAGGATGGACCTGCAAAATCTGCTATTAAACTGCGGTTTATTTGGTTTTCCGGTTGGTTCCCAAGGGCATTGAGCGCGAGGTATTTAATCTTAATATTGTGGGTATGACCAGTGGTATTTTTTACTGCATCCATTATAGCAAAGGTGTCTTTATAAGCACTTAAGGCAAGCTTATCCATAGCTGTTGCTATAATTGAATAGCTCGAGTCTTTGAGGAGTTTTAAGAAAATTTCATTGTTCTTTTCCTCTGCTGATAACGTATTTACAAGCGCTCTCCGCACTTCTACTTCTTTCGCATCAACCAGTTTCTTGGCCCAGGCATCATCCTTGGCTAATTGCTTTGCAATTTCAGCCTTTAATTGGTCAAATGATTCAACTTTATATGCATTTTCTAGGGCTTCTTTTTTCATACGAAGCGTTACCTCTTTTAATCCAAGAACTGCATCATAGCGATCCATAACGAAAGCAGCATTTTTTAATTGGGCTAAGTGTTGATCTACCGTCTTTTTAAAGGAGACTTTCTTCAATAAAAAGCTGCCTTCATCAAATAAAGCAAATGAAACGGGGCCTTTATCGCCTTTATCAAAGGTGACTTTTTGAATGGCTTTATCAATCATAACGGTTCGCCTATCCACAGATCCATTGGCATAATAAACGGCTAAGTCTATGGGCATTCTAAACAAACCAACGGTTTCTCTCATTTCTTGGGTTTGTTCTATTTGCATTTGAACCTGTCTTTCATCTTCAATGAGCTCTACCTTGTAGGTGGGTTCTCCACCTCTGTATATCCATTGATCTAAGAACCAATCCATATTTAACCCCGTGGCATCTATCATGGCCCTTTGCAAGTCATGAGTTTCAACTCCTTTAAATGCATTGCGGTTTAAATAGAGATTTATTCCACGGTTAAAATTTGTGCGACCCATCACATGCTGCATCATGTAAAGCACGCTTGCTCCTTTAGGATAATGTCGGGCTGTACCTCCCTCACTGTGGGCAACAGGCAAATCATCTTTAAGGCCTGCTTCTAAGGCGCTATTCATTCTTCCTCTAAAGTACCAATACATGTCACTTTTAGTACCAATTTCTGATTCAAAAATACCAGGATAGTAGGTGGCAAAACTTTCTTGAAGCCAGTGGTCGCCATCGTTGCGAGCCGTAATTAAATCACCAAACCATTGGTGTGTAGCCTCATGGCAATTAACCATTACATAATTTCTATCGAGGTAGGCTCGTTCATCCACCCAAAAGAAATCGCCAAAAATAGTGGCACTGGTATTTTCCATAGCACCATACATAAAATCTTGCACCATGGCTTGAGAATATTTTCCCCAAGCATACTTATACCCAGTTTCTTTTTCTAAAAAATCAATAATTTCTTCGGTATACCTGCTAGATGGTTCTACCTTTTCTGGATGCTCAGGATAGTACCAAAACTCGGTTTCTACGCCTCCTTTTGTTCTTCCTTTCTTTACTGCATATTTATCAATAGCTAACATTAAGAGATATCCCGAGTGTGGGTTGTTAATTTTGTAATGCCAGTGAGTTTGGTCGGTGTTACCGTTTTTTTCTATTAACCTACCGTTTGATAAAACACGATAGGAAGAATCAAATGTTACACGTACTTCAGTAATAAACTTATCGGCTCTATCATCTACCATCGGAATCCAATGTCGATGATCAATCCCTTGGCCTTGAGTCCATATTTGCCTTCTAGTTTCATGAACCAAATCTTTCGATGGGGGCTGATTCCACCCAATGAAGTAGATGCCTTTTTTTGGTGTAGCTTCATAAGAAATGCGCAATTTGTGGAGGGTATTGTACATCTGCTCTAGTCTTGGGTAAAATACAACACCTCCTTTAACCTGTTTGTAATTCACGGATAATCCATCAATAAAAGCTTCTTCAATGGAAATATCTATTCCATCTAAAAAAATGGTGTCAACATCATTTTGCTTTGTGGTAAATGTATGCGTCACCTCTCCAATCACCTTTTTGTTCTCGGGTTCAAAACGAACATCTAAGAACATATGTGTTACATCAATATTTCTACTTCGCTGGTGCGAGCCTGCATCTTCATAGTAACTGTGAACCTTTTTTGTTTGTGCTTGGAGTGTTAAACCTGTGAGAATAAAAACGATAAATAAATAGCGCATAGGCCACGAAAATAGTACTTTGTTTTTGATACTGCCAACGGGCTT